>CALDIF010000035.1 GCA_937901905.1 uncultured Porphyromonadaceae bacterium
CTTCAGCGACTCCTTGCGAATCATCATTTCTTTTACGTTTGCCATAATTTTTAATATTTTGAAGTTTTCTGCTGCAAAATTACAATGTTTTTCCCATCTTTACGTTATCATATAAAAGGCAGAAATGTTCTAATTCAACGAAAATGGCAAAAAAGATAGAAAATCTTACTTTGAGGGCGGTAGAACACTTGGCTGGTGATGACCACGGTGAGTATGTTGGCGATGATTTATTCATGGCCATGAGCGCCCGCAAGTTTGGCAAGCAGTTTCTCCAGACAGGTCAGCCCTATCGGGTGGATGACGGTCGTGTGATGCGCGTCCTCTCCGGTCATGCCCACAGCACTATCAATATGGAACCGCACGACCTGCAGACAGGTATGCTGCTTGTTGTTCCTGCCGACTCTGTATTTGAAATAGAAAAGATGGATGAAGAGTTCGACATTCAGACCTTCTCCTATCGGGATTTACCCAAAGAGGCACTTTTCAAAGAATGTACGACATTCCACCTTGATGATGACGACTGGCTGTTTACTGATGAGTATTTCCGCCTGCTCTGGCATACCGTCAACCGCCAGCCCCTGTCGCTTCCTGCTGTCCGTGCTTTGCAAACTGCACTGCTCTCCGAACTCCGCCTTATATATAATAAAGAAAACGCAGAAAGAAAGCGTCGTCCCATCAGTCGCCAGGAAGACATCTTTCATCGCTTCACAGCACTCGTCAACGAACATGCCACTCATGAACACGCCATCGCCTTCTATGCTGACCGTCTCTGCCTGACACCCAACCATCTTGGAGCAGTTATCCGGGAAGTCAGCGGACAGACAGTCATGCAATGGATTCACCGCCACGTCATCCAGCAGGCCAAACTACAACTGAAATACAGCGACCTGCCTGTCTGGCAGATCGCTGAGTCGCTGAACTTCCCCAATCCCTCGTTCTTCTCCAAGTTCTTCAAGCGCGAGACGGGGATGACACCCGCAGAGTATCGAAATGGATAAATATTTCTAAATAACTTTTCTCACGTAAATCTCACGTAAATTTTCTTAAATCCACTAAGTCACCTCGCCCGGCGGGCGAGGTGTGGGCGAAACCCACGATGTTGTTAGTGGCAACGAAACTACATTAAACCTCATGTGGCACTCGCCGTCGGTGAGTGCCACACGAGTAAATAGAGTTCACTTTGTCGAGTCGCTACTGTGATTAACTTGGCGAAAGAGCCTTAACTTTCTCCGACAGTTTGACGAGGAAAGCAATAGCCTCAATGGGTGTTACATTCTTGCCGTTCTCGGTGACCACGAGTGAAGCATCACCTTGCTTGATGTTCTTACCGTTAAGACACAACAACATCTGCTTGTTGTCGAGCGTCATTGTACAGTAAACACTTGAAACAGCACCGCCCACGAGGGATTTTGCCTCACTCACCGAAGCGAGATTATCACTATACTCCTTAGCAGCCATTTTGATACTGACCGCATCACCTTTAACCGTCAATGAGGCTTTAAAACCGTTAAGCGGCTCGTTGAAAACGTAAGTATCACCTTGCACAGTATACATGCTTGGGGGCAATGTCTGCTTCAACATTTCGAGCAAATCACTTGCCTTGCCGCACTTGAAAGCGAACACTGCATCAAGATCGTCGGCACTCAAAGTCTCGCAGGCAACACCGATATTGAGCGGACCGTTAATTGACTTGAAAATATCGAGCATTTTTTTCATCTCGGGACTGTCACCTGCCAAGGCAAGCAAATTTTTCACTGCATCAAGATTGGCAATACCCTCGCCGTTGATGTTGACAGCAAAAACGGCGGCATTAGCAGCCTTGGGCATCAATGGCAACAGGTCGGCACTCGGTTCGGCAGTAATTGTCTGTGCTAACTTGGCATAATCGCTATTGTCGTCAACAACATTTTCTTGGCTGTAACAGCACTTGTTATCTGCGAAACTCAAGTGATAAGCACCGCTCTTAACGTCCATGATGTCAAGCAGGCTCTTGGCAAATTGAACTTGGCTACCACCTGCCGATGGGAGTGCTCCCATGAGGGTCTCCTTCAATTGAGCCACGTTGACATAAACATTCACGTCGTTCTTGGGAGCTAAGGCCTTTACTATTTCGGCATTGGTGTTCATTGCTTTAACCGGAGCAGCAACAAGACCGACGACATCATCGGCTGACTTCTCGGGCGCACAATAAAGCACACCGTCCTTGAGTGCATAACCGGTTCCGCCCGTATAGGCGACCTTTACTCCACTCTTGTCTTCAAGGTTTACGCCCGCCTCATCACTGAGGTAAGTCAGCAACTTGGCTTCATCTTTGACAGGCAACAAGAAGACCGAAGTATGATCATCGTTCTCACCTTTCAACATATAGAAGAAAGCACTTCCGGAGAAGTCTATACCCGAGTTCAGCGTCTTCGATGCTTCGCCCATCATCTCATCGGCATTGACACCGAGGTCGGCAAGCGCGGCATACACGCGAGGAGTGCCCTGCAAAGCATTATCCTTGACTTCAAAACCGAGGTTCTTCACCAGTGTGGGAACGTCAATCTTTGCGACCAACATCGCATCAGCCGGAATGTGACTTTCAATCTTTTGTTCGGTCTTACTGCACGAGGTGACAACCAATAACATCACCACGGCAAACATGATTCTCTTTAATGTTTTCATTGTAATGAATTTAAAATGTCAAGTATAGTACACAATTTACTGTTGCAAAAATAATAAAAAGAACGATACGAGTTAAAAAAAATCTCGCACAACGTCTTTCTTTCTCTTTTTTTATTACCTTTGCAGTAAACTGATACAATACAATAAGCCTTGCAACACATTATCATTGATGACAACCTCCGACGTATAGCCGACGAAAAATTTGCCGGCTACTTGTGCCATGCTTACTGCTATGCCGGAGGGTGCTCGTTCAAGCATGCCGAACGCGATTTTTCCCTTCATGCCGGTGACTGTATGATCATTCCCCGACGTAGCGACCTCGTGACTGATGTCACACCTGACAATGACTTCAAGGTCGAGGTTATCTATGTCACACAAGAGTTTATTGAGATTGCAACCCCTCAAAGCAACTATGGTATGCGAGGACACTTGGCATTGTTTGACAACCCGGTCATGCACCTCTCGAGTGAACAGCAAGAAAGGTGTGCACGCAATTTTGCCGAAATTCGACGGAGATTGTCGCAACCGCAACACCATTTCTACCATGAAGTGCTCGTCACTGCCGTACAAACCATGATTTTGGATTTCTTTGATTTCCATGCATCACAGGGTGGTTACGATAAGATTTCGTCACAGTACCACAAGTTGATGAGTCAATTCATCGATCTCCTTGAACGTGGGGATTATCGACACAACCGCGACATAGGTTACTATGCCGACAAATTGTGTGTCACGTCAAAATATTTGAGTGAGGTGTCACGCAAAGTGAGCGGACTGCCGGCAGCATATTGGATAACACGCTACACATCACTGGATATTAGTCGTTTGTTGCGCGATCGAAGCCTGTCATTTACCGACATTTGTGAAATGTTCGGATTTTCATCTCTCTCCCACTTCAGTCGTTACGTAACAAATAATTTAGGCAGCAAACCCGGAGATTTTAGGGAATAAATATTCTAATTTGATAAATTTATCAGCAAATTGTGTAAGTGTCACGACAGTTGATTAGCGTAATTTTGCAGTGTTAAAATTATCAACCTAAAATTAACTGACTATGGACTTCAGAGCACAAGACCGCCTTGAATTGAAGGCATTAGTAGATTACTACGCAACCGAGAGTGACAAGAACAACCAGGACTGCTATGTGGACATTTTCCGTCCCGATATCAAATTGAACGTTTATTTCGGAGGCAAACTCGGCATGCAAGCGACCGAAGTGCACGACATGATACGTCAATACAAGGCTTTCGGCGCGGCGAAGGTGTCATTCCACATGAACGGGCAACAAAACGTTGACTTCACCGACGACACTCATGCTACCGGAACGTGCTACGCACTTGCGACCCTCGTGACCGAGCAAGACGGCAAGGACGTACTGACCGTACACGCTGTCCGCTACCAAGACAAATACGTCAAGATAGACGGACGTTGGTGGATTGCCGAGCGCAACCAGTACTTTGAGTGGAGTGCATTTCCGCCTTTGGCATGACAATGAGTTGTCGTAACAACGCCTACTCACGTTGCAGTAGGCGTTGTCGCGATATTCCAACCTATTCGTCATTAACTTGAAAATCATTATTTTATATGGCAAATAAAGTTTTAATTGCTTATTTCTCACGTCGCGGTGAGAACTATGTTAACGGCAATATCCGTCACCTTGAACGTGGCAACACCGAGGTAGTGGCTGAAAAAATCAAGGCACTACTGCCCGATGCCGACATGTTCCGCATCGAAACCACTTACGCCTATTCGGACTCTTATATGGAGTGCATTGAGGAGGCTAAACGCGAATTGCGAGAGCAGGCTCGTCCTGAAGTCAACAACGCTCCGGCAAGTCTCGACGAATATGATACCATCATTTTGGGCTATCCCAACTGGTGGGGCACAATGCCTATGGTGTGCTACACGTTCCTCGAAAGTTACGATTTCGCAGATAAGCGCATTATTCCTTACTGCACCCATGAGGGTAGCGGAATGGGCAGCAGCGTGCGATTTATCAAGAAGATATGCCCCGATGCCATTGTGCTTGACGGCACACCAATTCACGGTGCCGAAGCACCACACGCCGACCGCGAGGCTCGGTCTATCGCCGAATTGGTGTAGACAATTTCGGTTATTTCAAATTCTATAATTTTTTAACGTGATGATAAAGAAATTTTTAATAGGTTTGCTCGCGTTGGTGAGTACAACCGCCTGCAGTGCTCGAAGTGCGACGAGCGACGGTGAGACAGCAACCACGCCTGCCGGAGAAGTCGTTGTCAACCCCGAAGATAAAGCCATAGTTGTGTTCTTTTCTCACGCGGGAGATAACTACGCAGTGGGCAACATCGCTGTGGGTAACACTAAAATTGTAGCCGATTACATCAGCGAAATCACCGGAGCGGAACAATTTGAAATCCGCACCGACAAGTATGACGGCATGGCATACAAACCATTGTGCGACCTTGCCAAAGAGGAGCAGAATAACGGTGAATTACCGCCATACGAGGGCGACGTTGACTTAATGACATACAACACCGTGTTTATAGGCGGTCCCGTGTGGTGGGGCACCTATCCTCAAGTGATGTTTACTTTCTTCAAACAGCACGATTTGACCGGCAAGACTGTAATACCGTTTACGACTCATGAAGGCTCGGGGCTGGGACGTTGTGTCAACGACGTGCGCTCGATTTACCCCGGTGCTAATGTTATTGACGGATTTGCCATTTACGGCCACGAAGTTCGGGATGGCAAACAGCATGTGACCAAGTGGCTCAACGCTTTGGGATACGGTAAGTGAGAGACTGACGCAATCGGATATTTGATTTTATAGAACCGACCGCCAAAATAATTTGGATTAATGGCGCATAATTAATACCTTTGCAACAAGGTTAACAATTATGCGCCATTGTTGTTCACCCTTGAGGTAGTATATCTCCTTGACTGATAATGATTTTTCATAATAACCGTGTGACTTTGTCCCAATAAACAGGACATAAAAGAAAACTATACAACTATGAAAGTCTCATTGTCTGTAATCATTGTGGTTGTCCTTGCCATCGGGACTGCGGGTGTGTTATGATGCCGATAACCCACTCAACACCTTTTGACCGCGTATTAAGTGAAACAAACTGTTACATGCGATTGACAACAAGTAAATTATTGTAAATTAATAATAATGATATGATGAAACTTAACACCATTCTGTCAAGAGTATTGTTGTTGCTATTGTTGTGCTGCACTTACGTCGGCAGTGAAGCCAGAGTTCCTGCCAAGCGTCACACTATTGTCGACTATGTCAACAAATATGTAGCCGAGCCCGAGGACGAGTTCACCGGCGCACTATACGACGCATGGCAACACTACCTACGTCAAGAACCACAAGACGATGGTGTGACATTGGTCGTAGACAAAGCTCACGGATTTATGCAATATATCAACAACGATACAGAAAACAGTTGGAAAATGATTGCCGAAATGTGTTATTGGAACTGCAGTGACCTCACACATCGATTGCTTGCCGTTAATGTGTACAGTTGGCGCGACGGATACTACTCCACACAGGGACAATTCGATGGCATTTCATTTATTCGCATCACAACTGCGACCAACGAGTGGGAATATATCGGCATTGACGATGTTGGTGTTGATCCGTTTATCGGCATACCCTTTATAGGCTCCGGATATAATGCCGACTTAAACTCATTCTACATCTTCGACGAGGACGACAATCTAACTTATATTACCGATGAAGAGTTCAAACAATGGGAACGCAACCGTCCGGTCAATATATTCACTCTGCCGCGTGAAGGCAAAGATATTGAAGTAACTTACCATACCGGACTCGAGCAGCGTCACAATGCAACATATCATTGGGACGGCGAACGTTTTTCGGCTCAATGAAGTCGCCAAAGCGTGCACCTGCCTACCAAACGCGAAGATAACGAAGCAAAACGTTCGCGCTGTGTACCCGATATAAATTACGATGTCATACAATCTCGTAGCGAGCAAGTTGACAAACAAATAATCGGCGGAATGTGACTCGCAAGTATTACTTTTGCAAAAGTTATTTGTAAATTTAGATATTTTAACACCACGACCGAGCATATACAAATTTTACATAGTACCTTTGTAGAGTCGCAACTCACGACACTCCTCTCCAAGAAGCCGATTTTAAAATGAAACCGATAGTGCTCAATTTGTGTCATACGGTCGTGAAGACCTTGTTTGTTATTCTGTTGTTCACCACACTCACCATGAAAGGGCAAACGGGTACCTTGCCCATAGTGTACATCAACACACAAAATAACATGCCTATTCTCACAAGAACAAAATACGTCTCGGGAACCTATTACATTGTCGACAAGCAAAATCCCGACTTCAATGTCGGGTCGGCTGCGAGTCCGCACGCACTTGAAATTCGTGGCAGGGGGCATTCGTCATGGCGAAGTGTCAAGAAACCTTATAAAATCAAATTGGGTGAAAAGACTCCACTGCTTGGAATGAATAAGCACAAGCATTGGGCTCTACTAAAGTTTTACGAGCCCACAATAGCCGGAATGCAACTGGGCAGAATAATGGACTTGGGTTGGACTCCGTCCACACGACCGGTTGAAGTGGTTCTCAACGGTGATTACCTCGGACTATATCTCCTCACCGAGACTAACCGCATCAGCAATAACCGCCTCGATATTTACGAACAGCCTAATTGGAACGAGGACGCGAACACTATCCCCTACGGTTGGCTCGTCGAAGTGGACAATTACGTTGAGAACAATCAAATAAGCATTAAAGAGAACAACTCGTGGAACCTGCGCATTACCTATCACTCGCCCGACTCCCTCTCGTCCGCACAACGACAATGGTTGCTGTCCGAGTTCAAGGAAATCAACACAGCCATCTACGATGAAGACAAGCCTAACAGCACATGGGAACAGATGATTGATGTCAATGCCATGGCACGTTATTTTATCATTCAAGAGGTGCTTGACAATAGCGACGGCTTTCACGGGAGTTTCTACCTGCACAAGGATAGAAGCAGTGAAGCACGTTGGGTAGCCGGACCGCTGTGGGACCTGTCGTGCAACCAACGCGCTAAAACCGACTACACGTTCAAGATGAAAACGTCCTACGGGTTTACCCCACATTGGATAGGCGAATTAATCAAGGACGACAGTTTTTGTAACGCGGTGCGAACAGCATGGACTGAGTTTTATCCCGACAAAGTTCAATCATGGATGGACTACATCGACGAACACCTGCTACCATGCTACGATGCCTTTGAACAAGAGAAAACCATGTGGAACTATACCAACCGCGATCCCATGGACGAGAGAGTGAAGAAACTAAAATCGGCACTCATCGCCAATATAGAATGGTTTAACGAGCACCTGCCCGTGGCATCCTATTCGGGCAATATCGACATCGCAGTAACAAAGGAAGTTATCAAGGTGGAATATATCAACCTTGCCGGCATGAGCCGCCCCCGACCGTGGAACGGCGTGAATATTGTTATTACAACCTACGAGGACGGCAGTACATCAACCGCCAAAGTTCTTATGACTGAATAACGGGATCGCACGACATATGCAACATGCCGACATTACTCGACGTATGCAAGCAATGATGCCCCTTTTGACGGACGACACGCAGGGCACTCCCCTACCGGGGTGAAACGCTCATCAGTTACCGAACATGACGAAGATGTTGGGACTAAATACATAGTAACATAATTTAACCGTTTTACAATTAAGATAATTATTACAGGAGCGATAGGATTTGTAGGCGAGGGCATTTTATTAGAATGTCTTAACGACACCAGGGTTGAGAAGGTGCTAAGCATCAGCCGTTGCTCGTGCGGACATCAGCACGAGAAACTTGAGGTATACCTTGTCGCAAGTGGGACATGCCATACTCAACGCCACCGAGCGAGGCAACGACTCTCCTATTGTCGAAGTGAAGGACATCACAAATCTGTCGTAAACGTGTGAACGTTTGCACCGACACCGATTGTAACGGAGCATAACCGAACTGCATAACAAGCCGCGACACCGATTTTAAGGATAATTTGTTAATCGGCAAAATTGATAAAAATATCCGCAATTTTGCAACATGACAGTTTGAGTGATTGTCGTAATTTTGCATCACGATAATTATAACTCTCTAAAGCATTAATCTTATATGACAAAGCAAGAAGTATCTGTTCTGATAGGAGCCGGCAGCATAGGTCAGGCCATCATTCGTCGCATTTCGGCAGGAAAGCATATCGTCTTGGCTGACTATAGCATGGAAAATGCCGAACGTGCGGCAAAGTCTCTTGAGGACGCAGGCTTTGAGTGTTCGGTCATCAAGTGTGACCTCGGTTCCAAGGCCGACATACTCGCTCTCGTGAAGTTCGCCACAAGTAAGGGCGAAGTAAAGTATATGGTGAACGCTGCCGGCGTGTCGCCCTCTCAAGCACCCGTAAATCACATTTTGCAAGTGGATCTCTATGGCACGAGCGTGCTTCTTGAGGAGTTTGGCAAAGTCATAGCCGAGGGGGGGGCGGGTGTCATAATCTCGTCACAAAGCGGACACCGCTTGCCCGCACTGCCTCAAGAGCAGAACGATGCGCTCGCCATGACACCCACCGACGAACTGCTGCAATTACCGTTCATCAAGGAAATCAACGACACTCTCAAGGCATATCAATACAGCAAACGCTGCAACGTGCTGCGTGTGATGTTTGAGGCGACACGTTGGGGCAAACGAGGTGCCACAATCAACAGTATATCACCCGGCATCATTATCACTCCACTCGCCAACGATGAACTGCACGGACCGCGAAAGGACGGATACTTAAACATGATTAAGGGCATGCCGGCACGTCGCGCCGGAACACCCGACGAGGTCGGCGACCTCGCCGAATTCATCATGTCAAGTCGCGGTCGTTTCATCAGTGGTGCCGACATTCTCATCGATGGCGGTTGTACTGCCTCTTACTGGTACGGCGACTTACAATACCTCAAATCAACACATTGATATCGGTGGACACTCGTGAATTTTAACAAATTTCGGGACACTTGCAAAAGCAGTCGGGATAACCTCTGAAAGAATAATCCTCTCTCGCCCGTGATGAGATATAGCCTCCTCCGCAGGTTGCGTGCGGTGTAGTCTGTTATCCGTAGGTTACGCTGCGCTCCACCTACGGTTACCTATATTTCGCCCTCACGGGC
>CALDIF010000036.1 GCA_937901905.1 uncultured Porphyromonadaceae bacterium
TATATCACGTCTATCTCTCGTCAATGCGCGTAAATCTGTAATTCGTGTAATTCGTAGTTAATTTCTTGTCCGACCTGTCACACGGCATCGTCGCCCGTGAGGGCGAAATATAGGTAACCGTGGGTGAAGCGAACCCACGGACAACCCATGATGGGAGCGCAGCGCCCGAATGCTGATGAAGTCTGTTACCGCATCAACTCAAGGTGATGGGTAGATGTAGACGCTATCGAGTTCGCAATTGGTCGGTGTGAACGAGATGATATTGCGCCCCGGCAACAGTTCGACCGTGACCGTTGTGGACGCGCTGTTATCGTCTTTTCTCGGTAAGTGTATCATCATGGCCTGATGACCGTTGACAGTGGGAATGGTGCGACAGTTGGCACTGTGACTGTAGCCGAGTGCCATGCGGTAACGCCCTCCTCTTGAAATGTTCACCGTGGCTGTCGTGTTGTCTTGAATGACAGCGCGTGCTATCACATTGCGCTTCTTAATTTTGTTCCACTTCGGTCGCAGTGCGGCGGTGTCCACGAGGGTGTATGGCAGTCTGTCGTGATTTTTGGACGCAACATTTACAACAATACGATGTCGACCGCGTTTGAGTGCGGGTATGAAGTTGCCACTTACCGGTTTTCCGTCAAGCACGATTGATACCACATCATCACCGTAACCATTATAATGAATGTCGAACAAGGCATTGCGATAGTGCAGATTGCGTACCGAATTTGCGCCATTCAAACATTCGGGAATGTGTGGATTGATGTGTAGCCCGTCGGGTGTGAAGTTTATACCCATGATGACGCGTAATGCCACGGCAATTGCAGCACAACTCAAGTGTCGGTATTGCTCGGTTTCCCGAAACGGCTCGCAGTGAATGTGACGAGGTTGGTAGAGGGCTTGTACTCGCAGCAGTTCAGCCCATGTCTTGAGCACAACTTCCTCGTGACCCGTCACCCCGGCAGCCATGCACCATAGGGCTTGGGTGATTGCCCAGTCGCTCGTTGTGAAGAACGGCTCGGTGCGGACATCTTGTGGTATTGTTGTTGTGATGCCTGTTGACAACATAGGGGTTTTACTCACCAATGTCACCGCGCGGTCGTCATCGGCAACACGTCCTATCACCCACAGTGCTTGAGCGAAATTGTCACTTATCTCGCGTGTGTCGGGATTGTCGGATACATAGGCGCGATAACGCCCCGTCTCCTCGTTCCACAACCGGCGGTTGATGGCATCTTTGAGCCTGGTGATGTCGTCAAAATGGTCGCTCTCATACCCCAACTCGGCAGCCATTTCGTCGAGTACGGCAAGTGCTCCTGTCATCATGACGTTGCCACGCATTGTGGGACAGTCATGGCGCGATGCCATGTCACTATCCGGCGGATAAAGAAATTGAGCGTCTTCTCCTGTCACCGCCCCGGGACACAGTGTCGAATATTTGTCTATCAAGTTGGCACTGTCGGCACTCAGGGTCGCCTTGAGTGTGGCATGTGCCCATGATAACCACTCGCGGTCGCCGGTGGAACAATAGACGTCCCATGCGGCATTTGCCCAATGTAGATGGTCGGTAACCGTGGGTAGGGTAGGATTGATATAGTGCTGTGCGAAGTGTCCTAAAATCGCCTCCGAGCGTTCGGGTTTTACCATAGCAAGGGCAAGGGCAATGTCCATCGGACTGACATCAAGGAAGTCCATGTCATCGGTAATTTCGTTAATTGCCATTGCATAGGTGGCGTTTACCAACCGGCTGGGAGTTGTCAAGATAGGATAGCGGTTATCCTGACGAACCGACACCTTGCCCTCGGTGTCAAAGAACATCGTGTTTTTATAAACATTTTCCACACCGCCGAGATGAACATTAGTCTCGATTGAACGACCGTCGGGTGACCATGCGACCAACCTGTTCCATACCACACTGTCGGTCGTGATGGTGAAATCGCGACAAACAGCGAACGCACAATGATTCGTGCGGTCGCTGTGACAAGATGTCATCGCGAGTGTAAGGGTTGCGACGACAGTGAGATGCAAGAAACCTCGCATGGATTCTTGTGCCGATGTAATTATAGCGCTACCAATTCTTCTGCCGTAAATTCAATTAGGGCGCATCTCTGGTCATCATCGGGTGAGTGAAGGAAGAAGCCGAGCCCGTGACCGGTCGAGCCTATTAACTTGACGAAATCTTTCATGTCATCGTCGTCTTCGGTCATTGCCGAAAGCATACCTGCTTTGAAAACGGTTGGCATTAAGTTGATTTGGTCAATGGTCTCGCCATCAATATTCATTGCAAACACGACATTGTTCGAGTCCTTGTCAAACCATACCGCATTGATTGGCGAGTCTTCGACTTCTTGAAGTTTTGCGTTGAGCAACTCGCACAAGATGGTGACCTTTTGGTCGTCCGTGGCATTCTCGAGTAGTGCGCTCAATTCTTCAAAATCCGAATTGTCATCGGCGCGAGCGGTAATAGAAACAGTGGCGAATGTGGCAAAGGCCACGAGCATCAATAAAAACTTTCTCATTTTGGTTGTAATTATATGGTGACTATAGGTTGGCAAAGGTAATAAAAATCTTCAAACAATTACAATTTTACGATGATTTTATCTGCTTTTATCTGCTGATGCATTTTATTCGGTAGAATCCGTCTGAAATGTTTTGATACCGAACGAACAGTTGTATTAATGTGAGGGGGGCAACAAAAAGTGCCGCGCTTCACAGCGAGGCACCCCTTAGGAAAAATAGTATGAATAAAAATGAGGTTCAATATTGGTGACGGGAAAATCCCGCAGAGTGACCGTTGCCGGTCGGGAAAATCGTTTCAATAACATCTGTCACACGGCGACTGTGTCTCTTGTAGGCCACGCGACGTAGCCGTGTCGATGTCCTGTACCCATCGGGTGGAACGCATGTGGCGGCAACCCATGGTACTTGACTGCTGTGCGGTTTAGTGCTAAAATTTCCATATTAAAACCATTTAAGTTAATAAACCTGTAAGACCGTCATCGCTAATGCGACTGCCGAACTCTCACAATCTTTCTCACCGCTCAAATAGCAAAAACCATACCGTTGTAAATGAACTCTGCCAAGTTGTCACGAACTAATCGCAACACATTTAACGACGCAAAGGTACAACATATTTTTGAATTTTCCAAATTATTAATTTTAATCACAATGTAAATCACAATGTTTTCAGCGAGTTATCTCCTTCTTTGAGTAAATCGCTTGACAGCAAAGGCGAACGGTGTCGTTTGGCAGCGAAACGCTATGTGTGGTCGCGAATTTGATAAGAAATCGGTGTAAAAAAAGCGGTTCCCGACCACAAGGGGCAGGAACCGTAGTCTTGTTATAGTCGCGCAACGCGCGTTACGTCAACCATAGGGTCATGTGTACTCCGGTATTAGAGTAAAGCGACCTCAACGTCAGCCTCGTTCTCGGCAAGGCTAATCTTACCCTCACGAGCAAGCCAACCGATGGCTGCGTAAAGCTCGTTCACTTTGAGTTTAGTGGCCTTCTTAATCGCTTTCAAAGCGACAGGAGCGTTGGCGTCATTAAGAACATTCCACACCAAACCGGCCCATGTACCAATAAGTTCTACGTTCATAAACCTAAAATTTAAACCTTAATAAAACAATCTGTTTTTCAAATCCGCGACAAAAGTACTGCTAACTTTTGAATTATGCAAATTTTGATACGAAAAAGTTGCAAATTGTAACAATTTAGCGTGTTTTAAGCAACAGAAACTACGGTTTGGGGTAGTGGTGGCAGATTGGTTGTTCGGGCGTGAAAGTTAACGGTCTGTGTCGTCGTTGTCAATATCGCTGTTCATAAGTAGTCGCTCGGAATTCTCTCGATAGTCGCTGATGTCCCACTCGCCGTCTTCAAAGAACACAAGGTCTTGTCGGAGACAACTGCAAGTGACACAGACAAAAGCGACCGCAATGATAATGCGTGTGAACCGCTTGCTGATTAAACGTTTCATCGTTGTCTTGTATTTTTGGTCAGAGAATAATAATTTTTGCAAAGTTAGTGTTTTTAATTTATAATCTGTGCATTTGACGATTTTTTTTAATTTCTCAAACCGATATGCGTTAATTTGTGATTTCTTTTTTGTAACTTTGCAACGCATTAGGGCAGCCCTCGGTGTCATCACGTCCTAAAGTGACGATTGCGAGAATGTTTTGATGTGCATCGCTTTTAGGCTAATTAACGACAGGTTGAAATATCAAATACACTATAATACTGATTTATGGAATCGATATTCGGTATTCAAAGTACGACGCTCGCTGTGACGGCACTTCTGACCGGAGTGACGCTCGTGGTGGGCGCTCTTGTTATCGCGTGGCTCATCGGTCCGCGCAGTTACACCAAGATGAAGGGCGAGCCCTACGAGTGCGGTATACCCTCTCGTGGCGAGTCGATGGCTCAGTTTCATGTGGGCTATTATTTATTTGCCATCTTGTTCTTGATGTTTGATGTCGAGACGGTGTTTTTGTTCCCGTGGGCGGCGATTTGTCGCGCGGTGGGTTCCGGCGCCTTACTCGCAGTAGGTACATTCCTTGTTATTTTAGCATTAGGTCTCGCGTACGCGTGGCGGAAAGGAGCGTTGACATGGAAGTGAAAATCAAGAGCATGAAGCACGAGGACTTCAAGGACAACGAGTATATTGACAACCTCGTGGAGCAGTTGCGTGCCGGTGGCACCAACATCGTGGTGGGTAAGTTAGACCAATTGATTAATTGGGGTATCAGCAACTCGTTGTGGCCGTTCTGCTTCGGCACCAGTTGTTGTGCAATCGAGTTCATGTGCTTGGGAGCGGCGCGTTACGACATGGCACGCTTCGGCTTTGAGGTCGCGCGTAATTCACCACGTCAAGCCGATTATATAATGTGCCAAGGCACAATCACTTATCGAATGGCGCCGGTGCTCAAGCGACTGTACGAACAGATGGCAGAACCAAAATATGTTATTGCCTGTGGCGGTTGTGCCGTCAGTGGCGGTCCGTTCAAGAACAGTTATTGCGTTGTCAAGGGCATTGACGAGATTATACCGGTCGATGTGTATGTTCCCGGCTGTCCTCCCCGTCCCGAGGCGTTTTTCTACGGCTTGATGCAGTTGCAGCGTAAAATAAAGGTGCAAAAGTATTTTGGCGGCGTAAATCGCAAGGAGACGTTAGACGAGGCAACTCTAACGGGTGAGTGAAAGTTAACGTTACAAGCAATCAACGACAACGATAATGGCGGAGATTATAGAACAGATAACGGCGTTGTGCCCGTCGGCACAGTTTGACCGGAGCGGAGAATTATTGCTCGTGACCGTTCCCGACGAGAAGTGGCATGCTTTGGCTGTCGCGCTGAAACAACAATCGGGTTTCGATTACCTGACCGCTGTGGTGGGTATGGACTGGAAGACCTCTTTGGGTTGCTATTACTACCTGACAAACAGCGAAACACAAGATATGTTACACGTCAAGGTGGAAACCGCTGACCGTGAAAACCCCATGTTGCACAGCGTGAGCGACGTGTGGAGCGTTGCCGATTTCCAGGAACGTGAGGTGTACGACTTCTATGGCATCGCATTCATCGGTCACCCCGATATGCGACGCTTTTTCTTGCGCAACGATTGGGTGGGTCACCCTCTACGCAAGGACTACGACGCGAGCGACGAAAAAAATCCGTTGCGCTTGACCGATGAGCAAAATGAGGACGACACCCAACGTTGGGTTGAGGACGAGAACGGCAAGGTGACGAGAGTCAAGGCAAAGACTTTCGGTGATGATGAATATGTAATCAATGTGGGACCCCAGCACCCGTCAACCCACGGTGTGATGCGTTATCGTGTCAGTCTGGACGGTGAAATTGTTCGCAAGGTTGATGTGGTGAGCGGATATATTCATCGCGGCATAGAGAAGATGTGTGAGAGTTTGACATTCCCGCAGACGATGCTTTATACCGAGCGCATGGACTACATGAGTGCCATGCAGAACCGCCACTGTTTGTGCCTCTGTATCGAGAAGGCGATGGGCATTGAGGTGCCTCGTCGTGCCGAACTCATTCGCCTGATGATGGACGAGTTGATGAGGTTGAGCAGTCACTTGTTGAGTTACGGTTGTTTGACTATGGATCAAGGCGCGACAACGGCATTCTTCTACGGTTTCCGCGATCGCGAGTTGATATATGACATATTTGATAAGACTTGCGGTGCTCGCATGTCGATGAGTTATCAAACTATAGGCGGCGTGATAGCCGATGTTCACCCCGATTTCATCGCCGATGTGCGTCACGCTTGCGATGTGATTGAGAAAAACTTGGCAGAGTATCATCAACTGTTTACCGGCAATGTGATTGCGAGAAACCGCATGGTAGGTGTCGGAATGTTGTCTCGCGAGCAAGCGTTGGACTACGCGATCACCGGACCTTCGGGACGTGCGTCGGGTGTCAGTTGTGATGTGCGCAAGAAGCACCCTTACTCACTCTACAACGAGTTCGAGTTTGATGAGGTGACGCGCACCGAGGGCGACTCAATGGCACGTTACATGGTGCGCATGGACGAGATGGTGCAGTCCATCAAGATTTTGCGTCAGGCCTGCGACAAGTTGGAGACCGAACCGGGCAACGAGTATATCGCAAAAGTTCCCAAGTTGATCAAGTTGCCTGCCGGTCATTGGTATCAACAGGTTGAGGCAAGTCGCGGTGCATTCGGCGTTTACATTGAGGCTGATCTCGATAGCAAGCCGTTCCAGAAGCCTTATCGTATGCACTTCCAGAGTCCGTGTTTCAATCTCGTGGGTGTTGTTGATCTCACCTGTCGTGACAACATGGTGGCCGACTTGATAACCATCACGGCATCAATCGACTTCGTCATTCCCGACATCGATCGTTGATTACTCCTGACGTGTTTGGACACGTTACAATTAATATTTAAAGGTAAAACCGACTAAACAATACAAATAAGGATGTTCGACCTGAGTATAGTGACAAATTGGGTGCACAACTTGTTAACGGACTGGATGCCCTCGCTGCCGTGGTTGGTGACCACCATCGAGTGTGTGCTTGTTGCACTGTTCCTGTTGGTGGCATACTCGCTAATCGCAATGTTTTATATCATGTACGAGCGTTGGGTGTGCGCGTGGATACAGTGTCGCCTCGGTCCCAATCGTGTGGGGCCTAAGGGCACACTGCAAATCTTTGCCGACGTAATCAAAATTTTGCAGAAGGAGATTATCCGCTTGTGGAGCACCGACAAATTCTTGTTCTTCCTTGCACCGTTCCTTGTAGTGATTGCCAGTGTGTTGACTTTCGCTTGCTTGCCGTGGGGTAAGGGATTTCAAGTGATAGACTTCAACATAGGTGTGTTTTTTATCATTGCGGTGTCAAGCATCGGTGTGCTCGGTGTTTTGTTGGCGGGTTGGTCAAGCAACAGCAAGTACTCCCTGTTGGGTGCAATGCGTTCGGGTGCACAAATGATAAGTTATGAGTTAAGTGTCGGTTTCAGCGTGCTGACGATGGTTTGTCTCGCGGGCACGATGAGCATCACCGGCATTGTGGAGGCACAGGCTGACGGGTGGTTTATCTTTCGTGGTCACTTGCCGGCAATCTTGGCATTCATCATCTACACGATTGCCGCTAATGCCGAGAATAACCGCGGTCCGTTTGACCTGCCCGAGGCAGAACACGAGTTGACAGCCGGTTATCACACCGAGTATAGTGGTATTCACTACGGACTCTTCTATCTTGCCGAGTACCTCAACTTGTTTATCGTCAGCGGTATAGCAGCATTACTCTTCTTGGGTGGTTGGATGCCGTTGCATGTGCCCGGCTGGGTAGGCTTTAACACAGTGATGGACTATATCCCCGGCACGATTTGGTTCTTGGGCAAGGCGTTTTTCATGACATTCTTGTTCATGTGGATTAGGTGGTCGTTCCCGCGTGTGCGCATCGATCAACTGCTGGCACTTGAGTGGCGTTACTTGATGCCCATCGGTCTTGTGAACCTTGTCGTGATGGCTATTGTAGTTACTCAGGGCTGGTACTTTTAATAATATATAGTAAATAATAACAACCAATTATATAAAGTAAACAAACAACATGGCTGACAACTATGGAAAGGTGACGCAGGTGATTGGCCCGGTGGTCGACATCGCGTTTGAGGGCGAGGGTGTTGCTCGTCCCCCCATCTACACCGCGTTGCGTGTCGAGCGTCCCGATGCTACTCCGCTGATACTCGAGGTGGAGCAACACATTGGTGAGAACACTGTGCGTTGTGTGGCAATGGACAGTACCGACGGTCTTAAGCGTGGTACGCGTGTTGAGAACTTGGGGCGTCCGATCTCGGTGCCCACCGGTGAGCAGGTGAAAGGTCGTTTGCTCAATGTGATAGGACAACCTATTGATCACTTGGAACCCCTCAAGCAGGGTGCTCGTCGTGCTATTCACCAGCCGGCTCCCGCGTTTGCCGACTTGTCTATCACACAGGAAATTCTTTATACCGGTATTAAAGTGATTGACTTGATCGAGCCTTTCAGCAAGGGTGGCAAAATCGGTCTGTTCGGTGGTGCCGGTGTGGGTAAGACAGTGCTTATCATGGAGTTAATTCACAATATTGCCCATGGTCACAACGGTTTCTCGGTGTTCACCGGAGTAGGCGAGCGCACTCGTGAAGGTAACGACCTGTTGCGCGAGATGATCGAGAGCGGTGTGATTAACTACGGCGATAAATTCCGCGAAGGCATGGAAAAAGGTGAGTGGAACCTTGAGGACGTCGATATGGACGCCGTGAGCGCATCGCAGGCAACGTTAGTGTTCGGTCAGATGAACGAGCCGCCGGGTGCGCGTCTTCGCGTCGCGTTGAGCGGGCTGACCGTAGCCGAGCAATTCCGTGATCAAGACGGTGGCGGTAAGGACATATTGTTGTTCATGGACAACATTTTCCGTTTCACCCAAGCCGGTAGCGAGGTGAGCGCGTTGTTGGGTCGTATGCCCAGTGCCGTGGGTTATCAGCCTACACTCGCGAGCGAGATGGGTAAGTTGCAGGAGCGCATCACCAGCACCAAGAGCGGTTCGATCACGTCGGTGCAAGCCGTGTACGTGCCTGCCGATGACCTCACCGACCCGGCTCCGGCAACCACGTTCAACTTCTTGGACGCAACATGTGTGTTAAGTCGTAAGATTGCCGAGTTGGGTATCTATCCGGCTGTTGACCCATTGGCATCGACATCACGAATTATGGATCCTAACATTATCGGCAACGAGCATTACGACGTGGCTCAACGTGTTATTCACTTGTTGCAAAAGTATAATGAGTTACAGGATATTATCGCTATCCTCGGTGTTGACGAGTTGAGTGATGAAGATAAATTGGTCGTTTCGCGCGCGCGTCGTGCTCAACGTTTCCTCTCTCAACCGTTCTTCGTTGCCGAGCAGTTTACCGGACTTCCGGGCGTGATGGTACCGCTTGCCGAGACAATTCGCGGTTTCAAGATGATACTCGATGGCGAGGTGGATTATTTGCCCGAGCAGGCCTTCTTGAGTGTCGGTACTATTGACGAGGCAATCGAGAAAGGTAAGAAATTGCTTGCCGAGGCAGGTTGATGTATATCTCTACTTACGATAAATTCCGGTTATGACACTCAAGATAATATCAGCCGAGCAAGTCGAGTTTGAGGGCGAGGTGACTCAAGTTACGTTGCCCGGCGCGATGGGTAAATTCCAAGTGTTGCGGTCTCACGCTGCGATGATTGCTGCCCTGCAAGCCGGCACGGCGAGTTACACCCTTGTTGACGGCACGACAGCCACGCGCGAGATAGCCGGTGGTGTCGCCGATGTCAAGAACGATGTAGTGAGTGTGTGTCTATATTGACAGTTTTGTGTTTATTGAACAATGAATAAGTGGATAACGACCATAGTAGCGGTATTGATCTTGGGCTTCATGGCTTTAGGTTATGCCGACGCGGCGCACCACAGCGAGTTGCACGGACAGAGCGAGTTGAACCCGAAGGAGATTATCTTTGACCACCTGGGTGATGCTTACGGTTGGGAATTGCCTTTCAACCACTCGACACGCATTCCGTTGCCTGTTATCGTGCGCTCGCATGACGGCTCGTGGCATGTGTTTTCATCGTCACGGGTGACGCAGGGGGCCAACTACGACGGTTTCGAACTCGCCACCGAGGGCGACTTGAGCGGCAAGTTGGTTGAGCGTTTGCCCGATGGCACTTTATCACGTCCGTTAGATATGTCGGTCACCAAGAATGTGGCTGCAATTTTCATTGCTGCGTTGTTGGTGTTGTGGATGGTCATGTCGTTGCGCGCTTGGTACAAGCATAATGGAATGAAGGCACCGCGTGGTGGCAAGGGCTTTATCGAGTTGATAGTGGAATTTGTCTATCACGACACGATACGTCCGGTCATGGGAAAGGCGGCACCCAAATATGCTTCCTACCTGTTGACGGCATTCTTCTTCATCTTGACACTCAACCTGTTGGGCTTGATTGTTGTTTTCCCCGGTGGAGCCAACGTGACCGGTAACCTTGCCGTGACGATGGTGTTGGCATTGTGTACGTTTGTCATCACGTGCTTCAGTGGCACGCGGGAGTATTGGAAAGAGATTTTCTGGCCCGAGGTCCCCATGGCTCTCAAGTGTCCGGTGCCTCTAATGCCGTTGATTGAATTCCTCGGAATTTTCACCAAGCCATTGGCATTGATGATTCGTTTGTTTGCCAACATGATGAGCGGTCACATGGTAGTGATTGTGCTCGTGTTGTTCATCTTTATTTTCACGGGCAAGTTCGGCCTCGGTGTGGGCATCGGAACATCGGTTCTTTCAATGGCTTTCACCTTGTTCATGTTGTTGCTCGACACGTTGGTCAGTTTCATTCAAGCCTACGTGTTCACGTTGTTGTCGACGATTTTTATCTCGATGGCTCTCGTTGAGGAGCATCACGCATGATAGCGATGACTTTTTTAACAGATAATTAAATAATACAATAATAACACTTTAAACGATTAAAACTATGTTAACAATGATTTTGGCAGAGGCTATCGCCAACTTTGGCGCAGCAGTAGGCGCGGGTATTGCCGCACTGGCAGCAGGCATCGGTATCGGTAAGATTGGTGGCTCGGCGATGGAGTCAATCGCTCGCCAACCCGAGTCGACCGGTGACATTCGCAGTAACATGATCGTGATTGCCGCTCTCATCGAGGGTGTCGCACTGCTCGCCTTGATCGTGTGTGTGCTCGCGATTATCATGTGATTTAGTGTCATTAGAAATCTTGCACCATGCAACTGTTTACGCCTGAATTTGGCCTTGCTTTTTGGATGTTTGTTGCCTTCCTGGGCTTATACTTTATCCTTGCCAAGTACGGTTGGCCGTACATCATCAAGTCGATGGATGAGCGTGCCGACCTGATAGACAAGGGTGTCGCCTTTGCTCAGGAGGCACAAGCGCGCCTTGACGGTGCCAAAGCCGAGGCCGACAAGTTGATTGCCGAGGCGCGGTCGAGCCAGGCCGATACCTTACGCGAGGCGGAGAAGATGTATAACCAAATTGTCGAGAACGCAAAGGCTGATGCCGCCATCGAGGCTCAAAAGGTTGCCGAACAAGCCCAAGTGCGCATTGAACAGGCTCGAAAAGAGAGCGAACGTCAACTGCGCATCGAGGTAACCGAGGTCGCCTTGCAAATAGCCGAAAAGGTGGTGCGTCGACATATGGAAAATGACAAGGCTCAACAAGAACTCGTCGAGAAATATCTCGCCGAGGTGGAGAGCAAGAATTGAACGGGTTAGGCTACAATAGTCAAGACAATGAACGACGGACTGATACCACGGCGTTATGCCAAGGCGTTGTACAAGATAGCGATTGAAAACGGCGACGCCAAGCAGATATATGACCAACTGCGCGAACTCAACTTCCGTTACACGGCAATAGATGAGTTAAAGCGTCTGGTCTCGAACCCGTATATCCCCGATGAACAAAAGGGGGCGCTGTTGCTTGCCGCTGCGGGTGCCAAAACGGGTAGTTCGCTCGATAAGTTCATCTTGATGGTAATTCGAAACAATCGCGCCACAATGTTGCGCAAGATAGCGTTGGCTTACTTGCAACTATATCGCGAGGCGAATAATATCGCCAAGGTGGAGATCGCCATGGCAACACAATTGCCATCAACCGAGGTTGAGGAGATAATTGCCATTGTCAAAGAACGGTTGGGCGATATGACTCTTGAAATTTCGCAGACTATTGACCCACGACTTATCGGCGGTTTTACTGTCAAGATAGACGACTTGCTGCTCGATGCCAGCGTGAGCAACGAACTCAAGCGACTGCGCTTGAACTTGCTCAAGTAAACCGTGGGCGGCTTGACATTAATTTTTCAACATGACAAACAATGATTAATCCAAGTGAAATATCCGACATACTGAAACAGCAACTCAGCGACCTGCAGCGTACGGTGTCGTTCGAGGAAGTCGGTACAGTGCTCGAGGTGGGCGACGGTGTGGCACACGTGTACGGCTTGACAAATGTTGAGGCGAACGAACTCGTTGAGTTCGAGAATGGTGTGACCGGTGTTGCAATGAACCTCGAGGAGAGTGACGTGGGTGTGATTTTGCTCGATGAGGTTGACTCGGTTTCCGAGAACATGAAAGTGCGTCGCACGGGTGAAATCGCGTCCATTGAGGTGGGCGAGGGCTTGATGGGGCGTGTGATAAACGTCCTTGCAGCCCCCATTGACGGTCGCGGACCTATTGAGGGCGAGCGCATTCGTCTGCCACTCGAGCGCAAGGCTCCCGGTGTAATCTTCCGTCAACCTGTGAACCAGCCGTTACAGACCGGTCTCAAGGCCATTGACTCGATGATACCCATCGGTCGCGGTCAGCGCGAACTTATAATCGGTGACCGACAGATAGGTAAGACTGCCATCGCCATCGACACTATCATTAACCAAAAGAGTGCTTACGAGGCGGGCAAACCTGTCTATTGCATCTACGTTGCCATCGGCCAAAAGGCATCGACCGTTGCCGCTCTCGTCAATAAGTTGAACGAGATGGGTGCGCTACCTTATACTGTGGTCGTGGCTGCAACGGCTGCCGACTCGGCATCAATGCGTTATTATGCGCCCTTTGCCGGAGCCGCGATAGGCGAGTACTTCCGCGACACCGGTCGCGATGCTCTCGTGATCTACGATGACTTGTCAAAGCACGCTGTCGCTTACCGTGAGATCTCACTTATCCTCAAGCGCCCGTCGGGTCGCGAGGCCTACCCCGGCGATATATTCTACTTGCACAGCCGTTTGCTCGAACGTGCAGCGAAGATCAACGACAACCAGGACGTGGCTTCCAAGATGAACGACCTGCCCGATGTCTTGCGCCCCATGGTGAAGGGTGGCGGTTCTCTCACAGCATTGCCCATTATCGAGACACAAGCCGGTGACGTGAGTGCTTATATCCCCACAAACGTCATTTCGATTACCGACGGACAGATTTACCTCGAGACGGCATTGTTCAATGCCGGTATTCGCCCTGCTGTCAACGTGGGTATCAGTGTTAGTCGTGTGGGCGGTAATGCACAAATCAAGGCAATGAAGAAGGTTGCCGGTACGCTCAAGATAGCCCAAGCGCAGTATCGTGAGTTGGAGGCTTTCACCAAGTTCGGTGGCGACATTGATCCGGTGACAGCCCGCACCATTGATACCGGTCGCAAGAATGAGCGTCTGCTTGTCCAACCTCAATATGTGCCCATGAAGGTTGAGGAGCAAGTGGCTATCATCTATTGCGGTGTTAACGGTCTGCTCCAACGGGTGCCGCTCGACAAGGTGAGCGAGTTTGAGCAACTGTTCATCAACTACTTGCGCGCCAAGCATCAACCTGATGTTCTCGACGTGCTGCGTGGTGGTGTGATAGATGCCGATGTGATGTCAAAACTCAAGGCTGCTGCCGAGCAAATTGCCGGTCAATATGCCTCGTGAAATGATATAAAGACAGTTTATGGCTACACTACGTGAACTCAAGAGTCGCATTGGCTCGGTCGCTTCGACGCAGAAGACAACGAGTGCCATGAAGATGATTTCATCGGCGAAGATGCGCAAGGCGACGCAACAGTTGCAACGCCTGTCGCCTTATCGCGACATGGTGCGCAACGTTATCAGCCACTTGTTGGTCACCGATAGCGAGTTCGACTCGCCGTTGCTCAACTCACGCGAGATACAGCGTGTGGCTCTCGTCGTGATGGGTAGTGACGATGGCTTGTGTGGTGCGTTTAACATTAACATTTTCAAGCAGTTACTTGTCTCTATCGAAAAGTGGCGCAATCTTGGTGTTGCGGTTACTGTGATACCCGTGGGACGCAAGTTGACCAAGGCAACTTTAAAATTGAATATTGAAGGTGTTGAGGTCGAGACGACCGACTTGAACACTCGCAGTGACAGCAACAGGTTGCATGATTTTACGGCAAACTTGGTTGATCGTTTCACAGCGTGCGAGTTGGACTGCGTTGAGGTGTTTTACATGTGCTTCAAGAGTGCCGGCAAGCAGGTGCTTGAGAACGAGCAACTGTTGCCCGTGCGCTACGAGGCTCTCACGGGGCAGGTCGACGAGTCGGCTGCCAATAGCCCCTGCTTGTTCGAGCCCGATGCTAACGCCATTTTCCGTTCGGTATTGCCATTGCATATCCGTGCCACGATGCAAAATATTTTCACCCAGAGTGCGGCGAGCGAGCAAGCGGCTCGCGTGATGGCGATGCAGACGGCAAGCGATAACGCCAAGGAGTTACTTGACACGCTCAATCTCGAGTACAACAAGTTACGCCAAAGTGCCATCACCACCGAGTTGCTCGACATCCTCGGCGGACAGGTGGTGCGATAAGCAGTCTAATAGCGGCGTTGCCGCGCATATAGCAGTGAGCAAGTTTTTACTTGCGAGACTAAAGTTTTTTTTAAGAAATGAGCATTAAGGAGTATTTCGTTTCGCTCTTCACCGGCTTCGGTAGCCTGTTGAAGGGTATGGCGGTGACAGGGCGCGAGTTGTTCACGCCCAAGGTGACCGAAAAATATCCCGAGAACCGCGCCGAATTGAAGATACCGGAGCGCTTTCGTGCAACCTTGCAGTTCGTGTACGATGAGCAAGGTAATCACAAGTGCATCGTGTGTGGCAGTTGCGAGCGTGCGTGCCCCAACGGTACTATCTCGATCACATCGCGCACCGTGACTCTCGCCGAGACTTTGCCTAACGGCAAACCTAAGACTAAGAAAAAGTTGGACAAATACATCTACGACTTGGGTTCGTGCACGTTTTGTGACTTGTGCGTCCTGTCATGTCCGACCGGTGCTATTGAGTTCAGCAATGACTTTGAACAGGCTGTGTTCACGCGAGCCAAGTTAGTCAAGCAACTCAACAATCGCCCCGAACCGGAAGAGGCTGCACCGGCTCCCAAACCGACAGCACCGGCTCCGAAGTCCGACACCGGAGACAAACTAGCGGCAGAGTCGAAGTCCGAGTCCGAGCCGAAGCAACCCCATGCGACTCAAGGCGAAACTCAACCCGACGCTTAAAACACAGTCTTTTCGAATATTGATATGGAATCGATAGGTAATATAATCGTTTATGTCGTGATTGCGTTGGCAATCACCGTGTTCTCGGTGTTGACTGTCACTACTCGCAAGATATTGCGTTCGGCGACTTATTTGCTCTTTGTGCTCTTCGCAACAGCCGGCATTTACTTCCAGTTGGACTATCACTTCCTCGGTGCGGTGCAAATTGCAGTGTATGCCGGTGGTATAGTGGTGTTGTTCGTGTTTGCCATTTTGCTCACTCACAAGCCCGGGCAAGATAGTGACCGTATCGCCTCTCATCGTCGATGGGCGGGCATTGTCGCTGCTGTTGCCGCAGTCGGTGTTTGTGCTTACGCACTGTTAAGCGTGGACCGGTGGTGTGCCAAGGAGTTGCCGAGTATGCAGGAACTTGATATTACAACAGTGGGACGAGCCTTGTTGTCAACCGAGAAGTTTGGCTACCTGTTACCCTTTGAGGCGGTGAGTGTGTTGTTGCTCGCGTGTATTATCGGTGGAGTGGTGATTGCTCGCCGACGCTGATTGTTTAATGTACATCAATGTGAGTTAAAGATTATGGAATTGACAGTTCTGATGTATTTGTTGCCGGCGTTGGTGATGTTCGGCTGTGGTGTGTACGGTTTCTTGACACGCAAGAACATGATTGCTATCATGATCTCGCTTGAGTTGATGCTCAACGCGGTTGATATTAATTTTGTTGTGTTTAACCGTTATCTGTTCCCCGGACAGTTGGAGGGAATGTTCTTCACCCTGTTTGCAATAGCCATTGCAGCAGCCGAGACGGCATTGGCTCTTGCTATAATAATTAATGTGTATCGTGTTGCTCGCAACGTTGATATAGATGATGTATCCAAATTGAAATTTTAAATCAAGTTATGCCATTCAGTCTTTCTATCGCAGTGGTTGCGTTACCGCTGCTCATGTTCTTGGTACTGGGTCTGCTTGACGACCGGTTGGGACGTCGTGCGGCAGGCGTGTTGGGCACCCTGTCAATGCTTGTGGTGACCGTCATGGCTTATGGCGTTAGCTTGACCTATTTCTTCGGCACCGGA
This sequence comes from uncultured Porphyromonadaceae bacterium, assembly GCA_937901905.1. Classification (GTDB taxonomy): domain Bacteria; phylum Bacteroidota; class Bacteroidia; order Bacteroidales; family Muribaculaceae; genus Sodaliphilus. Next base: position 16,601 of record CALDIF010000036.1, read on the forward strand.
CAAGGACAAATTATTGACGGTGTGCGCCAAACGGTGACCGTGTGGAATCCCGTCTGGTTGTCGTTCACCGACACGCTGGTGGTTCGTATGGGCGTTGCCATCGACCCCATAGCGGCAATGATGCTCATTGTGATAACTACCGTGTCGCTCATGGTTCACCTTTACAGCCTCGGGTATATGAGCAATCACGAGGGCGAACCCGAGAAAGGTTATCAGCGTTACTATGCTTTCCTCGGTTTGTTCACCTTCTCCATGCTCGGACTCGTTGTAGCAACCAACTTGTTCCAAATCTTCATCTTCTTCGAGATGGTGGGTGTGTCAAGTTACTTGCTCATCGGCTTCTACTATCACTTGCCGGCTGCAGTGCATGCGAGCAAGAAGGCATTTATTGTCACGCGTCTTGCCGACCTGTTCTTCTTGCTTGGCATCATGATTATGAGTTTTTACACCGGAACATTTGATTTCGATGCGCTCGTCGGAACCGGCGGTGCCGCCGCTCATACCGCTCTCGGCACTGCTCATACCGCTCTTGGCACTGCTCATGGAGCGACTTTCATGGGACTGTCGGTTATGGGCTGGGCATTGACGTTCATCTTCATCGGCGGTGCGGGCAAGAGTGCTATGTATCCGTTGCACATCTGGTTGCCCGATGCTATGGAGGGTCCCACCCCGGTGTCGGCTTTGATTCACGCTGCAACAATGGTGGTTGCGGGTGTGTACCTTGTGGCGAAGTTATTCCCGCTTTATGTCATTGAACAAGGTGCAATGGACATTATCGCCGTGACAGGCGCGTTCACTGCCTTTTATGCTGCAGCGGTAGCGTGTGTGCAGAGTGATATTAAACGAGCCTTGGCGTTCAGTACGATTTCGCAGATTGCTTTCATGATGACATCGCTCGCCGTCAGCAGCGCGAGCGGTGAACTCATTGAAATCCACGGCGATTACGGCTTGGGTTACATGGCATCGATGTTCCACTTGTTCACTCACGCGATGTTCAAGGCATTGCTCTTCTTGTGTGCCGGTGCTATCATTCATGCTGTTGGCAGTAACGAGAACAGCATGATGCACGGTTTACACAAGCACATGCCCATCACGAGCATCGCTTTCCTCATCGGCTGTCTCGCTATAGCCGGTATACCGCCGTTCGCCGGTTTTTGGAGTAAAGACGAAATTCTCGTGGCTTGCTATCACAAAGGTCTCGGTTGGGGACTGTGGATGAGCATGGTGGCGGGTTTGACGGCATTTTATATGTTCCGCACCTACTTGCTTATATTCTTTTGGAGTGAGCACAAGCAACACGGTCATCACGCGCCTGCCGATGCGCCGTGGACAATGACTTTGCCTTTGATTATTCTCTCGTGCATCTCGATAGTTGCCGGATTTGTCCCGGCACATAAACTCGTGACCTTTGACGGCGAGCCGTTGCATACATCACTCGATTGGACTGTAGCCGGTTCAAGTGTGGCAATTGCGCTTATAGGCATTGGCCTCGCTTTCAAGTTGTACTATAAAGAGAATGACGCGCCCGCACGCATGAAGGCGGCGGCGACAGGCTTGTGGACAGCGGCTTACAAGCGCTTTTATATGGACGAGTTATACCAGTTCATTACCCACAAGATAATTTTCCAATGTGTTTCCAAGCCAATCGCGTGGTTTGACCGCAAGGTAATTGACGGCGCGATGAACCTGATGGGAACCGTGACCCAATATTGTGCTTCGGCAGTGCGTCCGCTTCAAGCCGGTAAAATACAAGGCTATGTGATGACTTATCTCATCGGAGCCCTCGTACTCGCTGTCGCGTTAATCGTTTGTGTGTTAGTTTGATTGTGCCATTGCTCATGAATTAAAGACTATGATGATTTTCAACAACATACTGATTTATTTCGTAATAATTCCGCTGCTGACACTTGCGGGCTTGGCGTTTTGTACCAATGCCGGACGTGGCATTCGTGCCATACGCGCGGTGGCGGTGACAGGAGCGACGGCACTGGTGGCTCTTGCTGCCTACTTGGTATATGTGTTCTTGCAAACGCGAGCAGCCGGTGTTGCCGACGAGATGATACTTCGCTCGGACGTCATGTGGTACGCGCCGTTGAACATCAAGTTGGCTTTAGGCGTCGACGGCGTGAGCGTCGTGATGATAGTGCTTAGCGCAATTATCGTGTTTGCCGGCGTATTCGCGTCGTGGAAAATGTCGCCATTGCCCAAACAGTTCTTCTTGTGGTTCTTCCTGTTGTCGACCGGCGTGTTCGGCTTCTTCATCTCGATAGACTTGTTCACAATGTTCATGTTCTATGAGGTGGCACTTATCCCGATGTATCTGTTGATAGGCGTGTGGGGTAGTGGTAACAAGAATTACAGTGCCATGAAGTTGACCTTGATGCTCATGGGTGGAAGTGCATTGCTCATGCTCGGCATCATCGGTATCTATTTCCATTCGGCTCCCGAGGGCTCACCATTGACGATGAATATACTGGAAATTGCCCATGCCGATGCAATTCCTCACGAGTGGCAAATGTATCTGTTCCCATTGACCTTTGTCGGTTTCGGAGTGTTGGGTGCGATGTTCCCGTTTCACACATGGTCACCCGACGGTCATGCCTCGGCTCCCACAGCGGTGTCGATGCTCCATGCCGGCGTGTTGATGAAATTGGGCGGATACGGTTGCTTTCGCATCGCAATTTTCCTGATGCCGTTTGCAGCCAATCAACTCGCATGGGTTTTCCTCACCTTGACAGGCATAAGCGTGGTTTACGGTGCCTTCAGCGCGTGCGTGCAGACCGACCTCAAGTATATCAATGCTTACAGTAGTGTGAGCCACTGCGGTATGGTGTTGTTTGCCATATTGATGTTCAACACTACTGCAATGACGGGTGCCGTGTTGCAAATGTTGAGTCACGGTTTGATGACGGCTCTGTTCTTTGCTTTGATTGGTATGATATACGGTCGCACTCACACCCGTGATATACAGAAGATGGGTGGTTTGATGCAAATCATGCCCTATCTTGGAGTAGGTTACGTGATTGCCGGTATGGCATCGCTCGGTTTGCCGGGCTTGAGCGGTTTTGTCGCCGAGATGACAATCTTTGTCGGCTCATTCATGCACGAGGATTTGTTCCGCCGTGTGTTGACAATAGTAGGCACTTCATCAATAGTGATAACGGCAGTTTACATCTTGCGTGTGGTGGGCAAGTTGCTCTTCGGTCCCGTGATTGATGAGCATCATCGGTCGCTCACCGATGCCACATGGGAGGAGAAACTCAGCACCGGCACTCTTATCGTGTGTGTCGCTGCAATAGGTTGCTTCCCCAATTTCTTTGTCAACATCATTAGCAGCAGTTTCGAGCCGGTGGTGCAGGCATTAATGAATAATTGATTTATATAGGTTGATAACTCTTAACTTGTCAACTCGTTAACTAAAAAGATATGGACTATTCACAGTTCTTGATGATGCCGCAAGAGATGGGTTTACTCGCGGTGTTCCTGTTGGTCTTCTTGTACGATACATTCATGCCCGAGCGTTCACAACGCGGGTTGCCGTTGTTCACTGCGATAATCTTCGGCATTTACACGGTGCTGTCGCTCTTCGTGTGTTGCACGGCGGGAACTGCATTCGGTGGTATGTTTGAGACTAACGGAGCAACATGGGCAATCAAGGCAATTCTCGCTGCGGGCACGTTCATCGTGTTGTTGCAGGCTGCAAAGTGGACTAATTCGGAGTTCGTCAGCGTGCGCCGAGGTGAGTTTTATGAATTGCTGTTACTCACCCTGTTCGGCATGTACCTCATGGTGAGTGCCCGTCACTTCTTGCTCTTTGTCATCGGTCTCGAAACAGCATCGTTGCCCATTGCGGCATTGGCAGCCTTCGAGAAACGCTATTACGAGAGTCATGAGGCGGCAGCGAAGTATATTTTCACGGCTGTCTTCTCGAGTGCTATCTTCTTGATGGGCATCTCGTTTGTGTACGGTTTGAGTGGCTCGCTCTACTTTAATGATATTGCTATGGCCGTTGCCGGTGAACCAAGTGCATTGCTCATCGTTGCTATTGCTTTTGTTATCGCCGGTGTGGGCTTCAAACTGTCGTTAGTGCCGTTCCACCTGTGGACTGCCGATGTGTATCAAGGTGCCCCCACTGCGGTTACAGCCTATTTGTCGGTTGTCAGTAAAGGTGCCGCTGCATTCTCGTTCTTGATTGTACTTGTTCAAGTGTTCGGTGCTGCCTATTCCGATGTGTGGGAATGGATGCTCTATGCGCTAATTGTGCTCACTATCACAATAGGTAACTTGTTTGCCATGCGTCAGCGTAATCTCAAGCGTTTCCTCGCGTTCTCGTCAATTTCCCAAGCCGGCTACATCATGCTTGGTGTTATCGCCGTCAATGCCGTGGGAATGGCATCACTGATGTATTACGTCCTGGTGTACGTGTTCAGCAACCTCGCCGCGTTCGGTGTGATTGCTGCCATCGAGAGGGTGAGCGGTAAGACTACTATTGATGATTACAACGGTTTGTTCAAGACCAATCCGTGGTTGGCATTCACGATGATGTTGGCAATGTTCTCGCTGGGTGGTATTCCGCCGTTTGCAGGTTTCTTCAGCAAGTTCTTTATCTTTGTGGGTGCTTGTCAGCAAGGCAGTGTTGCCATTTATGTGCTCGTGTTTATTGCCTTGCTCAATACGATTATTTCCTTGTACTACTACCTGTTGGTGGTCAAGGCGATGTTTATCAGTCAGGACGACTGTGTCGTGCCGGCATTCAAGAGCGTGTGCACCGAGCGTGTCGCTCTCGTGTTGTGTACATTAGGCATTGTGTTCCTCGGCATCGTCAGTTGCTTCTACACGAGACTTAGTGACATCAGTGTCACGTCGTTCCCCGGGCTTTGATGCAAGGGGTCGAAACAATGACTGTAACGATAGATTATTTTCTTGACAGCGAGCGGGGCAGTGACACGTTCCGCTTTGCTGTTCGGGAGGACGCACAAGCAAAATTCCTGTCCTTGCGCGCGCAGGTGATGGCTCAATTACCACCGGCGACCGATGACTTGGAACTTGTCGACGAGCCCGATTTCTACGGTTTCCTTGACCGCTCTACGGGCAAATATGTGAGAGTGTTTACGATGGAGTGAAACCTCAGCAGGCTTACTCCTCGACAAGTGATATTGTAAAATCGGTGCGGACATCTGTAACAGATGTCCGCACCGATTTTACAAGTGTATCTCTATGTTCAGTCGGCACACTTGGCGCAGACGAACTCGCGATTGAGACGTGCGATATTGCTTAACTTGATTTGCTTGGGACACTCGGCGGCACAAGCACCGGTATTGGTGCAGTTGCCGAATCCCAACTCGTCCATCTTAGCCAACATCGCCTTGACGCGACGTGCCGCCTCGGGCTTGCCTTGCGGCAGGAGGGCAAATTGGCTGACCTTTGCCGACACGAATAGCATTGCCGAGCCGTTCTTACAAGCCGCCACACACGCGCCACAGCCGATACATGAGGCACTGTCCATAGCCTCGTCGGCATCTACTTTGCTGATGGGTAAAGCGTTGGCGTCTTGGGCACCACCTGTGTTGAAACTCACGTAACCGCCGGCTTGCTGAATTTGGTCAAATGCGTTGCGGTTGACCATCAAGTCGCGAATGACGGGGAATGCGGCACTGCGCCACGGTTCCACCGTGATTGTCTCGCCGTCATGGAAACGGCGCATATATAACTGGCATGTTGTCGCACCCGTTGCCGGACCGTGAGGATGACCGTTGACGTAGAGTGAGCACATGCCGCAAATTCCCTCGCGGCAATCGTGGTCAAACACCACCGGCTCCTTGCCTTGCTCGATGAGTTGCTCGTTGAGTATGTCAAGCATCTCGAGGAACGAAGTGTCCGTCGGAATGTCGTGCATCTCATACGTATCAAAACTGCCGCGCTCTTTGGGTCCGGCTTGGCGCCACACCTTGAGTTTGAAACTTATTGCGTTTTCCATATTTGTTGAAGTTTTTGGTTTACAAGTTACCCGGTTGACAAGCACTGACGCTTGCCGGTAAGTTGTAAACATTCAATGATTACGACTTATAATTACGGGTTTGAACTTTAATAGCCTCGTAGTGCAACGGCTCCTTGATGAGCGTCGGAGCATTGTCATCAGAGCCCTCGTACTTCCAACAAGCAACATAGAAGAAGTTCTCGTCATCGCGTTTTGCCTCGCCCTCTTCGGTCTGGAACTCCTCGCGGAAGTGACCGCCGCAACTCTCGTTGCGGTTCAAGGCATCGTAGGCGATCAACTCGCCCATCGTGATGAAGTCGCGCAGACGGAATGCCTTGTCGAGTTCGATGTTCATGCCCTCGATGTTGCCCGGAACGAACAAGTTGTTCTCAAACTCTTCGCGGAGATCCTTGAGTTTCTTCAATGCGGTTTCAAGACTCTCCTTGGTGCGACCCATGCCCACATAGTCCCACATGATGTGACCTAACTCCTTGTGGATTGAGTCGACCGAACGTTTGCCTTGAATACTCATCAAGTGTTCGAGGTTATCCCTAACGCGCTTCTCGGCAGCGTCAAATTCCGGCGTGTCGGTCGAGAAGTGAGGTACGGTAATCTGGTCGCTCAAGTAGTTTTGGATAGTGTAAGGCAACACAAAGTATCCGTCAGCCAGACCCTGCATCAAAGCCGATGCACCCAAGCGGTTCGCTCCGTGGTCGCTGAAGTTGCACTCACCGATAGCAAACAGACCCTTAACACTCGTTTGTAACTCATAGTCTACCCATATACCACCCATCGTGTAGTGTATAGCGGGGTAAATCATCATCGGGTTGTAATACTTCACCCCATCAATCTCGTTTGCGAGTTCGCCCGGATTGACATCGGTAATCTCTTCGTACATGTCGAACAGGTTGCCGTAACGCTGGCGAATGACATCAATGCCGAGGCGTCCGATTGCTTCGCTGAAGTCGAGGAATACGGCTTGACCGGTGTTGTTCACGCCGTAACCCTTGTCGCAACGCTCTTTAGCCGCACGGCTGGCAACGTCGCGTGGCACGAGGTTACCGAATGCCGGATAGCGGCGCTCCAAGTAGTAATCGCGGTTTTCTTCGGGAATGTCGCTACCCTTTATCTCGCCACGTTGCAACTTCTTGGCATCTTCAATATCTTTCGGCACCCAAATGCGACCGTCGTTACGCAACGACTCGCTCATGAGGGTCAACTTGCTCTGGTTGTCACCGTGCACGGGAATACACGTCGGGTGTATCTGTACGTAAGCCGGATTGGCAAAGTATGCACCATGACGATAGCATGCCATTGCAGCACTACAGTTACAGCCCATTGCATTGGTCGAGAGGAAGTAAGTGTTACCGTAACCACCGGTTGCAATCACCACAGCATGAGCGGCGAAGCGCTCGAGTTTGCCGGTAACGAGGTTACGGGCGATGATACCGCGTGCGCGACCGTCAATGATGACGAGTTCGTGCATCTCGTAGCGGTTATAACTCTTTACCTTGCCGGCATGTATCTGGCGATTGAGGCTGCTGTATGCGCCCAATAACAACTGTTGACCGGTCTGTCCCTTGGCATAGAACGTGCGTGACACTTGCGCACCACCGAACGAGCGGTTGGCGAGCAAGCCACCATATTCGCGTGCAAAGGGAACTCCTTGTGCGACACACTGGTCGATAATGTTGTTGCTCACTTCGGCGAGACGATATACGTTAGCCTCGCGTGCACGATAGTCACCGCCTTTCACCGTGTCGTAGAAAAGACGATAAATCGAGTCGCCGTCGTTTTGATAGTTCTTGGCGGCATTGATACCACCTTGAGCGGCAATAGAGTGGGCGCGACGCGGCGAATCCTGTATGCAGAAGTTGAGCACGTTAAATCCCATCTCGCCCAGTGTGGCGGCGGCTGACGCACCTGCCAAACCGGTACCGACAACGATGATGTCAAGACGGCGCTTGTTGGCGGGGTTAACCAACTTTTGATGTGCTTTATAATTAGTCCACTTCTCGGCTACCGGACCGTCGGGTATGCGCGAGTCTATCACGGGCTGAGAGGCACTGCTTAATTTAGTTTCTTCCATTGTAGTAATCGTAATTGCGGTTTAACGTAGTGAGTTTCACAAGGCAAAGAACCAAGTGAAGTAGCAAGCCTCAACAGCGAACAGACCCATCACGATGGTAGCCCACCACCAGCCGATACACTTGAGGCGATTAATCCACACATCGTTGTTGGTTCCCAACGATTGGAACGCACTCCAAAAACCGTGGGTGATGTGCAACCAGATTGCAGCGAAGCCAACGAGGTAAACCGGCAACACCCACAACTGTGAGAACGCCGCAGCAAGAGCCTCATAACCGCTTGTAGGGTGTTCGCCCATGATCTCGGGCAACTGCATATTTGCCCAGAAGTGGAACAAGTGAATCACGAGGAAGCATGCTGCGATGATACCGAGCACGAGCATGTTCTGTGAAGCCCACTCCACGCTTGCGGGACGTGCGGTCACCTCGTAGCGGTCGCTACCGCGAGCGGCACGATTTTGCCATGTGAGCCAAAAGGCAAAGCAAATGTGTAACACAAATCCACCTGCCAAGATGGCTGTGCCCACCAGCGCGTACCAATTAGCCCCGAGAAAATTGCAGATTGCCTCGTAAGCATCAAAACTTATAAGTGCAACCGCATTCATCAGCGCGTGGAATGTCAAAAACAGGATCAAAAACAAGCCGGTGACACTCATCACCACCTTGCGACCCACCGAAGAATTGATTAACCACATAATGAATTGGTTTTTTAAAAGAGTTATTAAGTTGAAATATAATTGGTTACAATAAAGGCGTCGTGTGAGGCAGTCAAGACCTCGCACAATTAATGTGCAAATTTACCGATAAAAAACGGCACTTGCAACAATTATGGATTTTTTTCGCCAATTGCTGCGAGCCGATGTGTTTCAATTGTCAGGGTGTTGTTGCCGGGGGATATGACGCAACACGGCGACACTCCATTGCAGAGTGTCGCCGCCGTGTGTAAAAAGATTATTCGCTCAACGGTGAGAATTACTCGCCCTTCTCGAGACGCTCCTTGAGGGCTGCCAACTCGGTGATGTCGCCCAACGTGGTGCGCTCAATAGGAGTGGTTGCAGCGGGTTGCTCGGCTTCAGCCTTGCGACCTTGACGCTTTGCCTTGCGCTGCTCGCCTTTAGCCTCATCTTCGAAGATGCGGCTATGGCTCAAAATGATGCGCTTTGCCTCCTTGTTGAATTCGATTACCTTGAACTCGAGTTTCTCGTCCTTTTGTGCTTGAGTTCCGTCTTGCTTTACAAGGTGCTTGGGGGTTGCGAAGCCCTCGACACCGTAAGGCAACAGGTTGATAACCGCGCCCTTCTCGAGCAACTCGGTAATCACGCCCTCATGAACGCTACCGACGGTGAAGATAGTCTCAAACACGTCCCACGGATTTTGCTCAAGTTGCTTGTGACCGAGGCTCAAGCGACGGTTCTCCTTGTCAATCTCAAGCACGACAACGTCGATGTCGGCTCCGTTGTGGGTGAACTCGCTGGGGTGCTTAACCTTCTTGGTCCACGACAAGTCGCTGATGTGGATCAAGCCGTCAACGCCCTCTTCCAACTCAACGAATACGCCGAAGTTGGTGAAGTTGCGTACACGTGCGGTGTGCTTGCTGCCAACGGGGTACTTTTGCTCAATGTCTGCCCAAGGATCGTCCTTGAGTTGCTTCACGCCCAACGACATCTTGCGGTCGCCACGGTCGAGAGCAAGAATTTGAGCCTCAACCTCGTCGCCAACCTTCATGAAGTCTTGTGCCGAGCGCAGGTGCTGCGACCACGACATTTCGCTCACGTGGATCAAGCCCTCAACACCGGGTGCCACCTCAACGAATGCACCGTAGTCGTACATCACGACAACGCGACCCTTGACACGGTCACCAACCTTGAGGTTGGGATCGAGGTTGTCCCAAGGATGCGGTTGCAGTTGCTTCAAACCCAAGGCGATGCGCTTCTTCTCATCGTCAAAGTCGAGAATAACGACGTTGAGTTTCTGATCGGGTTCCACGATGTCGGCGGGGTTGTTCACGCGACCCCATGACAAATCGGTGATGTGGATCAAACCGTCAACACCACCCAAGTCGATGAACACACCGTAACTGGTGATGTTCTTCACGGTGCCCTCGAGTACCTGACCCTTCTCGAGTTTGCTGATGATCTCGCGCTTTTGTTGCTCGAGTTCAGCCTCGATCAAAGCCTTGTGGCTGACAACCACGTTGCGGAACTCTTGGTTAATCTTAACCACCTTGAACTCCATCGTCTTGCCGACAAACACATCGTAGTCGCGAATCGGCTTCACGTCGATTTGCGAGCCGGGCAAGAATGCTTCGATGCCGAACACGTCGACAATCATGCCACCCTTGGTGCGGCACTTGATGAAGCCCTTAATGATTTCGTCTTTCTCAAGCGCTTCGTTAACGCGATCCCAACTCTTGACCAAGCGCGCCTTGCGGTGCGACAGGATCAACTGACCCTTCTTGTCTTCCTGACTCTCGATGAACACCTCGACAGTGTCACCAACCTTCAGGTCGGGGTTGTAACGGAACTCGTTAAGCGGAATGATGCCGTCCGACTTAGCACCGATGTTAACCACGACCTCGCGCTTGTTAATCGAGATCACGGTACCTTCGGTCACTTCCTTGTCACGGAATGAGCCAAGGCTCGCGTCGTAGGTTTTTTCCAGTTCTTCTTTCGACTTCGCACTCTCGGTCTCGCCACTCTCGTAGGCGTCCCAGTCAAAGTCGGCGATTGGAGAATTAAATAATTCTTCTGCCATTTTTAGTTAAAAGTTAATAAATGAGTTAATTAAAAATGCGAGAGACGGACTCCCTCCCATCAAACGCGACTGCAAAGGTAAGACTTTTTCCCTGTCTGCACAAGTTTTTGTACAAAGTTTTTGAGAACCGGGCAAAAACTTCATAATCTCGAACTTATAGCCCCGTCGGTACAGGGCGTAGCATGAAGTTGAGTATCATGTTTACATCAGCCACGTTGATAACCCCGTCATCGTTGATGTCGCACAACGGCAACGGCGGTCGTTGTGCTTGAGGATTGATAATCGTGTTGAGTAGCACATTCACGTCACCGACGTTCACGTTACCGTCACGATTGACGTCCCCCGGGGCTAACGGGGGCTGCAGCGCGTCCATGTTGACGCTGTAATCCAACGGGCGATTGATGCACTTGATGTAGGTGTTGCCCTCACCGTCGGTGACACGCACAGTGATTGGTGCGGTGGCTGTGCTTGCCTCGGCAACGAAGGTGTGGTTATTACGGCTCGTGGCAAACATCTCGGTGTAATATCCCACATCGGCAAACCGCGGAACCTCGTAGCATAACGTGTGCAGCGGGTCCTCGACTGTCTCGCGCGTCCACCACAATCGCGTGTCGCCCTCGTAAATGTTAACGCGCCACGTGCGGCTATCGTAGCCGAACACATTTACCATCACTCGATTGTCCGCTTGATTGCTGTAATCCATGCGATCCGGGTAACGCTCCATGATGGCCCGCATCGTGGCATTGTTGCGATAGAACTCCCTCACGGTGTTCATGTCGTAAATTCTGAATTGGGCATCGTCAACGTCGCGTTCAATGCTGTGATACCGCCAATGCATCTCATCGCCGTTAACAGTGAGTAACTCGTAGCCGGCAGGAGAACCGTCGATGCACACATCGTGTCCCGTATACCGCCCCGTCCACCACCACGATGCGCACACGGCAGCGATATTGTGCTCGGTGATATTGGGGTAGTCGCCGGGGTGCATCACGGCATTGATGTGGGTGTGACCGCTCACGATGTGAACTTGCTTAAAGCGTGACAGCATATTACACAAGCGCGAGGCATCGCTCAGTCGTGCTCTCACCGATAGTCTCTCATCAAGTCGCCAAACCGGAATGTGGACGCTCACCACAATGGGACGTCCCGTGTCAATGGCGGATAAATCATTCTCTAACCATTGATATTGTCGCTCGGTCAGGCAAGCGACAAAATTGCGACTGCCCGCGACATCACTCGTGTATTGTTCGCCCTCAAGAGCCTCGTTGAGATAGAAAATGTCGTCAAGTACGACGTAGTGCACTTGCCCGATATTGTAAGAATAGTATGTCGGGCACACGATGTCACGCCACGGGGCGGCTGCGTCATCGTCGGTGGTCGCACCTGCCGGAACACTCGGGTCGTTGTCGTGGTTGCCTATCACCGCCCAAAGCGTGCACGGATAGTGGCATTGAGCCATGAAGTCCATGAAGTCGTGCAAGTCAAACTCGTTGCTGCGCCAAAAGTTATCCCATGTCAAGTCGCCCAATATGGTGCTGTGAACAGTCTCGTAACTCTCGTGCAGTGAGCGCACCTCACGTTTGAGGCGGGGAACGAAGCCGTAGGTAAAACGGTTAAGGTCGTTGTTGCGCCGGGCGAGGTGGGTGTCGGCGGCGATAATCATTGCATGCCTCGTGCCGTCGTCGGTGGCACGGTGTAGCACGAAGTCGTGTTGCTCGTCATCATCGTTCCGGCTCAATGCTGCCCAAAATCGGGGGTTAAAACCATCGGTCACATCGGGCTCGTAACCCGATGGCAGACTGTAGAAAACGCAACCTGTCGACTTGTCACCGATGATAGAGTAATCACCGTGCTCATCGCTATACACTACATCGTGACCATCGCTCACAGCGACCCCCGCCACTCCGATGCCATCGCACGTTATCCTACCGGTGAGTGTGGCAGCACGGCAACTCAATGATGTCATGATGAAACCGAACGTTATCAGTGTCTTGATTGTTATGTCCATGGTGTAGTTGAGTTTATTGAGAGTTGAGGATTTTGGCAACGTGGTCGCAAATATACAAAAAAATGTAAAAATTTGGTCGGTTGAGATATTTTGCATACCTTTGCAGCGGATTAACGGGATTATTATTAATAGTCAGTACTCAAGATATTCGGTTCCCGTCCTTACCTTTTCCATTTGAATAATTCTATTGTTGGTTGCCCGCTACAGCGTGTCACATTCCTATACGTGAAGTGCCATTGTTGTGTGTCGAGGCTACTCTCCCTTTAATTTATATATGTATAATTACAGCGAACTAAAATTGATGGGCGAAGAGCAGTTGCGCTCTGTTGCCCGTTCACTTGGTGTGAAAAAAGCGGATTCAACTCCGATTGAAGAACTCATTTACAACGTGCTCGACCAGCAAGCGATAGCTGATGCGGCTGCCGCACCCGAGCAAGAACCTCGTCGACGCGGTCGTCGCAAGAAAGACTCCAAGCCGGCTGACAAACCCATTGAGGACAAGCCGACCGCAACTGTCGAGCAACAAGAAGCTGACAAGAACAAGCGAGGGCGCAAGAAAAAGAGCAGCGAGCCTGAACCGATTGAAAATCAAGCTGTAGCGCCTGCTGCCGAAGTCCAAGTCGAGCAACCCAAGCGTCGCGGTCGTCGCAAGAAGTCGGAACAGCAACCTACAGCACCGGCTGTCGACGCTCAACCTGTTGAAGAAACTGTTCAGCAACCGACAGAACAGGTCGAACAGCCCAAGCGACGCGGCCGTCGCAAGAAAGTTGAGATTGAGGCTCAAGCCGGTGCTCAACCTCAACCCGAACAGCCACAAGATGTCACAACGGTAACCGACGAACCTACACTCGCCGAACGACCGGCTGAACAACAACCTGTTGCCGAACGCGCTCCTCGCCCCGCAATGGGCTTGGGTGAGTTTTTCAATACCCAATCGGCAGTCACGTTCAAACCTCGTTCACAGCGTGAACGCGAGGAAGCGGCTCGTCGCGCCGAGGAAGATGCCCGTCGTGCCGCCGAACAAGCCGCCAAGGCACCTATTGCGCTCGTTGAACCCAAGGCTCAGGGGCAACTGCCTCAACAACAGCAACTTGCCAAGCGCAATAAGCGCATGAACAAGCGTCAGCAACAAATGCAACAAGCGGCTCAACTGCCTTATGGCGGGCTGCCCTACGACTTCGCCGGTATCCTCGATGCAGTGGGCGTTCTTGACATTACCGGCGACGGCTACGGCTTCTTGCGTTCGAGCGACTACAACTATCTCGCTTCGCCCGATGACATCTACGTCACCCAACAACAAATCAAGATTTACGGTCTCAAGACCGGTGATGTGGTGGAGTGTACCATTCGTCCGCCGTTGGAGGGCGAGAAGTATTTCCCCATGTGTGACGTGTTGCTCATCAACGGTCGCACCCCCGAGTTCGTTCGTGATCGTGTGCCTTTTGAACACCTCGTGCCCCTTTTCCCCGACGAAAAATTTGACCTCGTCAGCAAACTGCATCCCACCTTGTCTCAACGCGTTATCGACATGTTTGCTCCCATCGGTAAGGGACAGCGCGGACTCATCGTTGCTCAACCCAAGACGGGAAAGACAATGTTGCTCAAGGACATCGCTAATGCCATCAGCGAAAATCACCCCGAGACCTACATGATAATTCTGCTTATCGATGAGCGCCCCGAGGAGGTTACCGACATGCAACGCAGTGTCAATGCCGAGGTGATTGCATCAACTTTTGATGAGCCTGCCGACCGCCATGTCAAGATAGCCGACCTCGTGTTAAGTAAGGCGAAACGCATGGTGGAGTGCGGACACGATGTGGTGATTTTGTTGGACTCCATCACCCGTTTGGCTCGTGCTTACAATACCATCGCTCCCGCAAGCGGCAAGGTGCTCACCGGTGGTGTCGATGCCAATGCACTGCAGCGCCCCAAGCGTTTCTTCGGTGCCGCGCGCAATATCGAGAACGGAGGGTCGCTCACCATCATCGCGACTGCCCTTATCGATACCGGCAGCAAGATGGACGAGGTGATTTTCGAGGAATTCAAGGGCACCGGCAACATGGAGTTGCAACTCGATCGCAAGTTGAGTAACAAGCGCATCTTCCCGGCTGTAGACGTGATGGCGAGCAGCACGCGCCGTGACGACTTGTTGTTACCGCAAGACACGCTCAATCGCATGTGGATCACGCGTCGCTTCTTGAGCGACCGTACGTCGGTCGAAGCGATGGAGTTCATCAAAGAACGTCTTGAACGCACTCGTACCAACGAGGAATTTTTGCAAAATTTGCAAAGTTGAAATATGCGCGTTATCGGAATTGACTATGGTCGCAAGAGGAGCGGACTCGCGGTGACCGACCCCCTACAAATAGTCGCAGGACCGCTCGCTACGGTGCCTACTGCATCTTTGCTTGATTATATCAGGCAGTATGTCGCAGCAGAGCAAGTTGAGGCTATCGTGATAGGGGAGCCGCGACGTCTCAACGGCGAGCCGAGCGAGAGCGCGAGATACATTTCCCCGTTTGTCGAGCGTTTGCGTCGTGAGTTGCCTCCCGAGATAAAGATTGTGGAATATGATGAGCGTTTCACCAGTACGTTGGCTCATCGCGCCATGATACAGGGGGGCATGAAAAAGAGCGACCGTCGCGATAAAGCCCAAGTGGATCGCATCGCGGCAACAATCATACTCAACGACTACTTGCAATCACGTCAATTCACCGACGATACTAACCGCTAAATCACGCTGCGCTGTGTTTTGACAGTGTCGGCATGTCAACCGTGGTTTCTATAAATTTGTTAAGCGTTAAATTCTCTTAAAATGATATTACCCATTTACCTATACGGTCACCCTGTCTTGACGACCGAAGCACGTGAGGTCGCGCCCGACGAGCCGGGATTGGGACAGTTGATACAAAACATGAAGGACACGATGTATGCCAGTGACGGCATCGGCATCGCCGCTCCGCAGGTGGGTCACAGTTTACAACTCGTTTACATTGACGTTGATGCCCTCAAGGGGGATCTCCCCGACCTAGCAGGTGTTAACATGGTGTTGATTAACCCGGTTATTACAATTGACGAGACCTCTCCGGTGATGACCCGTGAGGAGGGCTGCTTGAGCGTTCCCGGCATTCATGAGAAAGTCGAGCGTCATGAACACATTCATGTGCACTATTACGACGAAAATTGGCAGGAACATGACGTAGATGTAGAGGGCTACCTGGCTCGTGTCATTCAGCATGAGTGCGACCACTTGCACAAGACGTTATTTGTCGACCGTGTGGCAGGTTACCGCAAGATGATGATACGCCCCCGTTTGAACAATATTGCTCGTGGTAAGGTTGATGCCGACTACCAAGTGCGTGTTGCTCCCGCCGGTGCGTCACGTCGTCGCAAGTGATGAGTATTCACCCTCTGAAACAATGTAGGGATGTCTCACGACATCCCTTACAATTAAATCTAATACCATGAAAAACACACACACACAATGCAAAGGTATGCCCTTTCTTGAATACCACCAAATTTATTAAGGTTTATTAATGATTTTAAACAGATTTTTAATAAATTTTCGCCCGGTACCCAATGGCTGACTACTACAAAACATTGCAAAACATCGGTACGGCGACCTATCGCGAGAAAATGAGTCGCTTCATCGCGTTTGCTGTTCCCGTGACCGATGCCGAGACCGCTCGTGACGTGATAAAGCGTTACCGCAACGAGTATCACGATGCACGCCATGTGTGCTGGGCCTACATGTTGGGTGTGGCACGCGAGGATTATTTGAGTAACGATAACGGTGAGCCGTCGGGAACGGCGGGAAAACCCATACTCGGACAAATCAACTCGTTCGGTCTCACCAATGTGGTCATTGTCGTGGTGCGTTACTTCGGCGGTATCAAGTTGGGTACGAGTGGCCTTACCAACGCTTATCGTGAGGCGGCGCGCATGGCGATAGAGGCTGCAACCGTTATTGAGTGTCACGAACAAGCGCGCTTGACTTTCACTTTCGCCTACCTGCAGATGAACGATGTGATGACCGTTGTCAAACGAGCGGGACTGCGCATCGTGGGGCAGACGTTCGACAACACCTGCGAGATGACCGTGGAATGTGATGTCGATAATGCCGAGTCGGTGGGGGTGCAACTCGTGGCGGCAGGAGCCTCTATACACTGATACTGATAATGTCCCACCTTAAATCATAAATATACACTATGAAGAAAATATTAATCGCATTGGTGACACTGATGAGTGTGGTTATGCCGTCAAGTGCCGGCGATTTGCAAGCGCGCTTGCAGTACATTCATGACGAATATGAGGCGCGATTGACCAAGATGGCAAATCAGCCCTACGACGACGGACTGTCGATTGAGTGTATGACCATGCAGTATAACCGCATGTATCCGGGTACCGGGCTTGCACAATTTTGCACAAAATTTTATTGGACTGACGATGAGAACGAGAACTACATGTTGCGTCCCACACTGTATTTCGTCACGTCCGATACCCGGATGTGTAGTGGCATATTTCGTTATTACAACGAATATTTGTTCGACAGTACGACAGGCGAATTGTTATTCGTGTTGTGGGTAACACAGATGGGCAATGACGAGGCTAACCGTCGCGAGTTGCGTTGTTGGTTTGACGGCGACCGAATTATAAAGCAGTTGCCCGAGAGAATTGACGATGAGAGTGGGTTGTTGCTCAACGTTGTTGAGGTTGAAGACTCGGGGCGAGTGTCGGTGGCATCAATATTGCGTGAGTGTGCTGACCTGAAATCCCGTTTTGATGCCGAGATTCCAACCTACGCATGGACCGATGATGATGAATGAAATTTAGTTGGCAAAGTTGTTTTTTATTTTCTATATCGAGAAAAAATTGTACCTTTGCCAAAAACAAGTGAGAACCATTAACAATCAATTTACTAACTAACTAAAAAGCAAAATGCTATGAAGAAATTCTATTCTTTGTTGGTGTTGTTGCTGCTTGGAATGATGGTGTCAAGGGCTGCCGAAACGACCTTTGGCTCTGACTTCTCTTCGTCTAATTGGACTACCGTCACCGCCGACGAGGAGTACACCATGACAAGCGGTGATATTACCCTTACTTACGAGAAGGGGGGGAACAACACGAGCCCCACACAGGGACAACAGAGTGAACATTTGAGGGTTTATAAAAACTCGCAGATTACACTTTCGAGTGCTGCCGGGAACATCACCGAGGTAACTTTCACCGTTGTTAGCGGTTACGATGCTAAGGATTTTACCGTTAGCGGCACCGCTTTGACAAGTGCTACATGGAGCGGTGATGCCGAATCGGTGACATTTGTCGCGTCAAAGCAGGTGCGTGTATCGATGATTACCGTCACCTATGAGGATGGTGGTGAGACATCGGGCTACAAGGCTCCGACTATTTTGATTAACGGCGAAGCACCGGCTACACGCTATTTACAGAGCGAGTTGCCGATAAAGTTCACAGTCGTGAGCAACAACGGTGTCAACAATCCCAAGTTTTATTATTGTGTTAACGGAAATGTCAACGATATAAGTTCAGGCAAGACTTCGGGTGAGGTTGAACTAAACCTCGGTGACCGTAGTGTGTATGATCTTGTTCTCGGGTCTAATACACTGCAAGTTCAAGAGTGGATGGATGAGAATGGCAGCGAGTTGTCACCCGTGGCAACAGTGTCGTTCAGTATTGTGTCGACAGTATCGACCTTGGCCGAAGTTAATGCCCTTGATGACCACACCGCTTTCACTTTCAGCGGAAGGACAGTCGTTTTAGGTAAGAAAAATCGCAATATGTACATTGCCGATGCCGATAACAGTGCCGGTACATTGATGTATAGCGGTTCAAACTGGGGCGATGACTTCACCTTCGGCAAGGAGATTGCCGGCGGTTGGAGCGGCACCAAGACAACCTATTTTACCAAGCCCGAGGTGACCGGTCCGAGTGATGTCACTCTCACCGGCAATGAGGTCACGCTGACCCCAATTGAGATTACGGCAGCCGACTTGACACTTGCCAACTTCGGTCGCTATGCTGTCCTCAGAAGTGCTGAAAGTACCGGTAGTGCCATCACGGATAATACCGGAGCTTCGGTAGTTACTTTCAATCAATTTGAAGTAGACGTGCCTACCGAGGGCACCTATGACCTCTATGGCGTTATCGGTTGGAACAACGACGTAGGTCAGTTCATGATTTTAAATGCCGAGGCTGTGGGTGGAACGCCCCAACCGACGACCTACACGGTGAACATCAGTGCAGATATCGTTAACGGTAGCGTGACCGCCGATCCCGCACAGGCAGAATCCGGCACAACCGTTACATTGACTGTCACCCCCGACAACGGCTATAAACTTGACCTTCTTGAGGTGAACAGTGTTGACGGTGCTCCTATCGAGACAACAGCCGGTGAGACCGAGGGTGTTTATACCTTCACAATGCCCGAGGGCGACGTGACGGTGAGTGCCACATTTGTTGAAGAAGGTGGCGAGGAGCCTGTCGGCGACGGCTTTGTACTCGTGACATCAGCCAACGACCTCACCAACGGTACTTATCTCATCGTGTGGAACGAGGGTTCATTGGCAATGAACGGCGGTCTCACCGACAACCTTGATGCCGTCGGTAACAGCATCGAGGTGACCATCAGCAACGGTGTGATTGAGGCTACCGAAGATGCGTTGGCAGCAGCGTTTACTTACGACTCAACTGCCGGTACGTTCAAGGGTGCGGGAGGTTTATATATGGGTCAGACAAGCGATGCCAACGGTATGCAATCAAGTGCCGAGACCGCTTATGAGAACGCCGTAAGCCTCAACGAAGACGACAACAGTGTAAACATCGTGTCGGGTGGCGCCTATCTGCGTTATAACAAAGCACAAAATCAAACACGCTTCCGTTATTATAAGAGTAGTACCTATAGTAGTCAACAGCCCGTTCATCTCTACAAGTTGGCAGGCGGTGAAACACCCGAGCCCGTCATGACAGTTGCCAAGCCGATAATCAGCGGTGAAACTCCGTTCTACGGCTCGACTACAGTGACTATCACTTGTGAGACCGAGGGTGCCGAGATCCATTATTTCATGGGTGCTACCGCCCTTGCTACCGCCGATAGCCCTGTCTACACCGGACCCTTCGAGATTAGTGAGGCTACAACAGTGAGCGCAATCGCTATCCTTGACGGTGTAGAGAGTGAGGTTGCAATCAAGGAGTTCGCTACTGTTAACACAGTAAGTAGCATTGCCGAGTTGGCAGCACTCGATGATAATACCGAAGTTTATTTTGCCGGTCGTGCTATTGCTCTCGCCCAGAGTGGCAAGAACCTCTATGTGCAAGATGACGACAAGGGTATGCTTATCTTCGGTGACATTGATCCTACCTACACCCTCGGTGATGTAATTCCCGCCGGGTTCCACGGCATTAAGACAGTGTTCCGCAGTCAGTTGGAGATGATTTCTCCGGCAGGTCTCGAACCGGCTGTTGATAACGTTTATGTTACTCCGCTTGAGGCCGGTATTGCCGACGTGAATGCCGAGAACTTCGGTCGCTACGCTGTGTTGCGCGGTGCTACCGTTACCGAGAGTACTGTTGCTATCGGTGACGAGAGTGTAACCCTGTACACGGCACGCAACTTCTGCGATATGCCTGAGGACTTGGATGCAACTTACGATGTATACGGCATTATAGGTATCTTCAACCAGACCTTGCAATTCCTTCCGATGCAATTTGTCCTCAACGAGCCCGTGTTGGAGCCTCATGCCATTGTCCTTGACATCGTCGGTCAAGGTGCGATTGAGGGTGCTCCCGGGGATGCTCCCAAGGACGAGGTTATCACGTTCAGTCTTGTCGCTGAGGAAGGCTGGCGAGTGAAAGAACTCAAAGCGACTTACGCTGACCCCACCGGCGAGCCCGTTGAACTTGAGTGCGCTCCCGGCGATGCAGAGGGCATTTACTCGTTCACCATGCCTGATGCCGAGGTTACAATCCACGCTACATTCGAGCAATATGTGTTCGCCATCACCGCTGCCGAGTGCCGGGGTGGTGCCATCGAGGTTGATGCCGAGGCCGAGGTCGGTGCTACGGTTACATTCGAACTTCTCCCCGAGGACTATTATGTTATCGGTGACATCCACGTGACATACAATGACGCTACCGGTACTCCGGTCGAACTTGAGTATCAAGTGGGTGAGACCGAGGGTGTGTACTCGTTCACGATGCCTGCCGCCGATGTTACAATCAGCGCAGAGTTCAACCGAATGCCGCAGTACGGTATCACCACCTATGCCGAGAATGCTCAAATTGAGATAGACGTTGAGGCTGCTCACGAGGGCGATAATGTGGAATTCACAGTTGTAGTAGAGGAACCTTTCGAACTCGTTTCGGTTGGAGCCACCTACATTGATGTAACAGGCAATGTTGATGACCCGATTGAAATTGAGTTGCAAGGTCCCGATGAAAACAATCGTTACAGTTTCACGATGCCTGCAGGTCGCGTGACTATCACGGCTGTTGCAGCCGAGATGTTTGAGCACATGACTCTTGCCGAGGTTCTCGAGACCGGAGTTGTCGGTGAGACCTACATCATCGATACCGACATCGCTGTGTACAGCGAGGGTGTCACTCAACCCGGCATGGGCTCAATGTTCTTCGCAACCGATAATGAAGATATTTACTTCCCGTTGGTAGTTACTGAAGATCGTGCTGTTGACTGGCCTGTTGCCGGCTTGGCTCAAGGCTTCAAGGCTACACCGCTTGAGTTGAATGGCGTTAAGGTGCTCTTGTTTGTCGACGGCGATGTAGCAGACCTTGAGTATGCAATCGAGCCTGTCACTGTCGATAAAGAGTTCGAGCCTGTTGACAACAAGGTATATCGCGTGAACGGTTACATACAGGAGATTGACGGCGAGTTCTATTTAACCGAGTTCTCGGGTAAATATGACCAGATCTACAAGTCTAATGTCAAGTTGATGATGGATTATGTGGACATTGATGCCGACGAGTTTATCTTGGGTGAGCGTTATGAGTTTATCGCAGTGCCTATCCTCAAGAGTGCAATACCCGCTGCTCCGCGTCGTGCTCAAAGCACACTCAACAATTATGAGTTGATTGTTCTTTCGCCCACTGTTGACGCTTTGACCGGCATCGGCACTCTCATTGCCGACGACGTTGTTAAAGTGACCTATGTTAACGCAGCCGGTGTGACAAGTGACAAGCCGTTTGACGGATTGAACATCGTTGTGTCGCAGCATGCCGACGGTAGCGTGACAGCCGTGAAAGTGCTCAAATGACAAACCGAAAACGTCGCAGTGATGCGATGTGATTTTTGCACTTAAAGTGATGAGGGGGACTGCATTCGGCAGTCCCCCTCATTTGGCACAATAGGTGAGTGGTGTCATCATCGGTGTTACGGTGTCGATGTGCTGTCCTCATTAGTGACTTTCGTGTGCTCGCGGTCAAGCAGACTTTGCTTTAGCGCGATGTTGCCGTTGCTGAAACCGCCTATACCGTTGGCGGCAACAATGCGATGACAAGGCACGACAATCAACACGCGATTGGCTCTGCATGCTTGTGCCGCAGCGCGTGCGCCTCTGTGTTTGCCGGCTTGTAAGGTCAATTCGCCGTAGGTGCGCGTTTCGCCATACGGTACGCTCATTATCGCGTTCCACACGTCCAGTTGCCACTGCGTGCCGTGCAGGTCGAGTGGCAAGTCGAATGCTGTGCGTTCGCCGGCGAAGTACTCGTCGAGTTGCTGTGAGCATGCCGACAACAAGGGAGTGTCGGCATCGACAATCTTGACATTAATTTCGCGAGCAAGGCGACCGATGCGATCGCGTTCCTCGTTAGGCAAGATGGCGGCTATGCCGGCTGTTGTCGCTGCTATGACCCATTTCCCAACCGGCGTGTCAACTTGTCTTGTGACGAGTTTCCCCTCATACAGGGCAGTGATGCCCAACTGTTCGGCGCGGCTCATCATCAGCCTGTGAGCGTCGGCATAACTGTTGGAAATCACTCCGTCGAGAATGGCATCTTTAATCACATCTTTTATCAATCCGACCTCGCGACAAGGGGGTAACCCGAATGTCGCCATCACCTCATCGCCGCTGACAGGCGGTTGAAAGTTGCGCACTCTATCTTTAGCCTCGATGTCAACGAGTTTGCGCCTCACAAGGTCGAAGTTGTCGCGAAAACGTTTTACTTTCTCGCGGTTATGGCTCGTGATGTCGGCGCTTGCCAGTGTCATCAAGTCGTCGATGTCATCTCCCGCCTCGAAGAGCAATCGTCTCACGGCACTGTCGGTGACGATATCCTCGACGAGGGCGATGGGGCGCATGTGTAGCCCTACCAATTTTTTAACATAAACCATGGGCTCGCTCATGGGCAACTTGAGTCGCCGGAATATGCGCGGTACCATGCGCTCTCCCGTGAGGTTGTGGTTGTGGAACGTCCAGCCGTTTGTTTCGTCCCAACGTTTGCTCGCCGGTTTGCCGATGTCATGCAGCAATGCCGCCCACCTCAACCACAGGTTATCACTCTTGGCGGCAACATTATCCAGCACCTGCAGTGTGTGCGGGAAATTGTCCTTGTGGCTGCGACCATGGCTGGTATCCACACCCTTGAGGGCGGCAAGTTCAGGAAAGATAAGTGACAACAATCCCACCTCGTCAAGCAGCAAGAAGCCTCGCGATGGGCGAGTGGCACTCATTATCTTGTTGAGTTCGGTGGTGATGCGCTCAACGGTGATGATCTTAATGCGCTCTGCATTGCGTTTCAATGCCTCTAAGGTTGTGTGATGTATGTCAAAATCAAGAGTCGTGGCAAATCTCACGGCGCGCATCATGCGCAGCGGATCGTCACTGAACGTGATGTCAGGGTCTAACGGGGTGCGTATAATTCGACGCTGTAAGTCGCCTGTGCCGTCAAACGGGTCTACCAACGCGCCGTAACGCCCCTCGTTCAAACAAATTGCCATAGCGTTGATGGTGAAGTCGCGTCGGCACTGGTCATCGTGCAGTGTGCCCTCTTCCACGATAGGGTTGCGACTCTCACGCCTGTAACTCTCCCGTCGCGCTCCCACAAATTCCAACTCACCCAATCGGGTGTGTACTTTTGCCGTGCCATAGTTACGATACACCGCAACCCGTGCTCCGTGTCCGGCTCGTGCTGCCACAGCCTGAGCCAACTCGACACCGCTGCCCACTGTAACGAAGTCAAGGTCGTCGTTGTGGCGCCCCAACAACAGGTCGCGCACATATCCGCCCACCACGTAGCACTCACGGTGCATCGAGTCGGCTGCGTCTCCTACAAGGTGAAACACAGGGCGGTCGACCTCTCGTTTGATGTCTATCGGTTCAATCATGGTGCAAAATTAGTAAAAAACTTGAAAATTTGCGGTTTGAACGGCTAATGTTGATATATTGTCGTGAGTGATGCCAAACTTGATTATTGTGCGCACGCGAGACATTGCAGGAGTACACTTCGCCCGACGATGATGCTTCGAGACCGTTCGTCAACATCAAGTCGTGTGCGTCAACAGGCACGGTGTACGGTGGTGGCAACAATACCGATGTGATGGTCATACACCTATCGAGATAGGGCAATGAGCGTTGAGTAAACCGTAATATTGCTGCTTTCGTAATGCTAAATCGGGTGCTTTTGCCTGAAATCCTAAAGATTTTTTGTACCTTTGCAGCCGAATTTTTAAGGAGATACTATTTTACCTATGCAGAATATTCGCAATGTGGCGATTATCGCTCACGTCGATCATGGCAAGACAACGCTGGTTGACAAGATGCTTGCTGCCGGCAATTTGTTTCGTGACAATCAAAACGTAGGGACGCAAATTCTCGATAGTAATGACCTCGAGCGTGAGCGTGGCATCACGATTTTGTCCAAGAATGTTTCGATTAACTACAAGGGTTATAAAATAAATATCATTGACACGCCGGGTCACAGCGACTTCGGTGGCGAGGTAGAGCGCGTGCTCAACATGGCCGACGGGTGTTTGTTGCTCGTTGATGCCTTCGAGGGCCCTATGCCCCAAACACGCTTTGTTTTGCAGAAGGCTTTGCAACTCGGCTTGAAACCTATTGTGGTTATCAATAAAGTCGATAAACCTAATTGCCGTCCCGATGAGGTGCAGGAACTGGTGTTTGACTTGATGTGTAACCTCGATGCCAACGAAGACCAGTTGGATTTCCCCACGGTGTTCGGCAGTGCCAAGCAAGGGTGGATGAGTCGCGACTGGCGTCGTCCCAAAGATGACATTACAGCCGTGCTTGATGCAATTATTAAGTATATTCCCGCTCCCGAGGTTGCCGAGGGTGACCCTCAAATGTTAATCACGTCGTTGGACTACAACTCCTATGTGGGGCGCATTGCCGTCGGTCGTGTCCACCGTGGCACAATGCGTGACGGTATGGAAGTGGCATTGTGTAAACGCGACGGCTCGGTATCACGTCAAAAGGTAAAGGAGTTGCGCACCTTCGAGGGCATGGCACAACAACACGTTGCCGAGGTCGGTTGTGGTGACATTTGCGCCATCGTCGGGCTCGACGGCTTCGAGATTGGTGACACCGTGTCGCTGATGGCTAATCCCGAGCCTCTGCCTCGCATCGCGATTGACGAGCCAACCATGAGTATGTTGTTCACTATTAATGACTCTCCGTTTTTCGGTAAGGACGGCAAGTTCGTGACCAGTCGGCACATCTACGAGCGTTTGCAACGCGAGTTGGATAAAAATCTCGCCTTGCGCGTCGAACGCAGCGAGAGTGAGGACGCGTGGAACGTGTACGGCAGGGGTGTGTTACATTTGTCGGTACTGATTGAGGAGATGCGCCGTGAGGGTTACGAACTTCAAGTGGGTCAACCCCAAGTTATCATCAAGGAGATAGACGGAGTGAAGTGTGAACCGGTTGAGGTGCTCACTATCAATGTTCCCGAGGAATATTCAAGCAAGATGATAGACATGGTGACGCGTCGCAAGGGTGAGATGACGTTGATGGAAACTCAGAACGACCGCATCTTGCTTGAGTTTAAAATTCCCTCACGAGGCATTATCGGTCTGCGCACCAATGTGCTTACCGCCAGTGCCGGCGAGGCGATTATGGCTCATCGTTTCCTCGACTACGAGCCGTGGAAAGGCGACATTCAACGTCGTGTTAACGGCTCGCTCATCGCAACCGAGGGTGGTACTGCCTTTGCCTATGCTATCGACAAGTTGCAGGATCGTGGTCGTTTCTTCATCTTCCCTCAGGAGGAAGTATATGCCGGACAGGTTGTCGGTGAGCATGCCAAGGAGAAAGACCTCACCATCAATGTTACAAAGAGCAAGAAACTTACCAACATGCGCGCCACCGGCAGCGATGAGAAAATGCACATCGTGCCACCTATCGTGTTCAGTCTTGAAGAGGCTTTGGAGTATATTAAAGCCGACGAATACGTCGAAATTACGCCTCACCACATTCGCATGCGCAAGATAGTGCTTGATGAGTTGGAGCGTAAGCGCATCGCTAAGGCTGCAGGCAATGCCGAGGAGTAACCGGCGGGACTGCGTGTGATGCGACAGTCGTCCGCATGGAACATTCCTCGCCCGGTTAAGTGTAAGGCAGCAGGACTGACTTGTCAGATTTCGTGTATTCCGCTCTCGTCAAGCGCGAAGCATCGTCGGCAGTCAAGACAGGCTATCTCGTTCGTGATAATCGGGGCATGCACTAACTGTGTGTGACCGACGATTTGATAGGCGGCAGGAGGCAACGCTCCGGGGACAACTTCGTTGATGTCAGCCCACACCATGCTACCGCAGTCCGACATTCCGCCACGTTGACTGCTCACTTCCACCAAGGCACGATCGCCCTCGAAAGTGTATAAAATGGCGTTTAGGCTGTCGGCATCAAACCCGGCGATGATGTCGCTGTGTCGCGATAGCCATCGCTGTAACACCGGAGCGTGGCTGAACATGTAACGCTTGCCTGCAATAGAGGTTTCCCATGCCAGAGAGAATAAATCCCTGTTAGTTGCGAAAAGGTCTTCAATTTCGGGCGCGCGCAGGAAGTCGTAACGTGAACACTTGGGCAACATCATCGCGTGCGGGCTGGAGTAATGCAAGTCGTGGTTGCCGGTTAACAGTGTTACGCGTTCGCCGTTGGTGAGTTTGTATTCTATTATGTGTTGCATACGCTCGAGAGCAGTTGTCATCGTGTTGCCCTCGTGGGGGTACGGATCCAAATAGTCACCGAGGAAAATCACGTGATCCCATTCGCGTTGCAACATGGGTTCGTAGAAGTCGCGCCCGTGTACATCAGGTATAATCAGTATCATAGTTCGGTCTGTTTCTATAGGTTATAACATTGTGGGTACTCAACCCGTAGCGGAATGCCTTGCCGTTCAGTTGGCAAAAGCCACACTCACACCCACTTGAAAACGTGCCGGGTTGAGGGGGTAGTGGGGGAGTGCAAAGTGGTGTTTGTTACCGAGTAACTTTTGGTTGAAATGACGGTAGCATACAAAGAAGCGTGCTTGTTTCAACCGGAAATTGGCGTACACGTTCATGACGGCAAAATTGCCGCACTTGATGTCGTGTTGGTTGTAAAATGTCATTGTTGCCGGATTGTATTGTGGGGCATAGTAGGCACTGTAGTAATTCACGTCCACGCCCAACTGCGCATGAAGCACGCGCGCAACACGAAACTTGGTATACAGGTTGCTGCGAATGGCAAACTTGGGTAACGACAGCACATTGTCATCGCTGCTCGTTTGTATCACTATGCTGTTCTCAAGACCGAGTGCTCGCCAATGCAGATCTTGATTGATGTCCACACCTAAGACGTGTATGGCACCTCCTTGTTGTACCGGCAATGCGTCTTCGCCGAAGTAGATGAGGTTGTTGAGCGTTTCGTAGTGCACACCCACACGTGTCCATGTGAGTGGAAAGTGTAATGTGCCCCCTAATCGCAGTCGGCGTGTCTTGTCAAAATTGTTGTGCCACGCGTAGTGGTTGCTGACGAATTGCTGCATTAACCACGGAGCGGTCATGTTGCGAAAATAGCCGTCAAGACTCACACGCACCGAGTCGCTTTTCAAGGCGAACTGTGTGTTTACTTTGCCGGAAACATCTATCTCTCCTGCAGCGTCACCCACGATGCCGAAGCGCACTTTCACGTTGTACCGCAATAAGCGACCTTGTTGTTTGGACAACTGTCCGCCTATCCACAACAGGTTGTCGGTGTGACGCGCTTCAATGCCGGTGGGTACGGGTGTCAAGCCCTCGGGTAACTCACTAACGACACCTGTCAACGTGTCTTTCACCTGAGTGTAACGGCGCAACTCGTGGGTGACAAACACTGCAAGTCCTGCCTTGGCGTACCTGTTGAACCCCTCGAGCAGCGACACTCCGAGGGTGTTGCGCAGCGAGAAATAGCGTGTGGTTTCGTCGGTGCCGGTCAAACTCAGATAGCGGTTGGCAAAGAACGAGGCATCTTCACTCGTGTTCTCGTTGAGAAAACGGTGTCGTGCCGTGTGCGCATCGAGTGTCCAAATGAACGATGTTACCGGAATGTAGGTGCGACTTATTATACTGTCGGTCTTCACGCTGTCACGCTCGTAGCGGTAAAATCCCACCTTGTAACGGTGGTTCATCATCGCGTTGAACCCCGATAGCGTGTTGTGTGTGGCTGTCAACTGCGTCGGTATGCTCCTGTAGTCAACCCGTGTGTCTCCGCCTTGAACGGCAGCCGGGTCGGTGATATAACGGTCGTCGGTGATGCCACCGTTCTCTTTAGTGGTGTAACTATAGTTGCCGAGGGTGGCTTGTAACTCGTAGCGGTCTCCGGTGTAACTGCCGTTCAACCCCCACGTGAAATCTTTGTCGCTCTGGTAGTTGTAACTGCCCTTACTGTAGATGTAGTCCATCATTGCCCCCAACTGCAACTTGCGATCGACGTTGCCGCTGAAGTCTATTGAGGTGCGATCTTGATTGGTCTGCTTGTTTCCGCCCGTGCTGTAACCGATAATGGTTATCGGAACGCGCGAGTTGTAATAGCGTTGCTGCCACGAGGTGTGATGCCACGGTGCTATAGCGTCTTCCATGACGAAGGCACTCATCGCATCGCGTTGCATGAAGATCATCTGCTGCCCGGGAGCACCGTAGTTGCCCGTGGTTGCCCATGCAATGCTTGGGGCGGTTGACACCATGTTCATGTGGTAGTTCTCAAATACCGTGTCGACCTCGGCCTCACTGCGCAAGCCCAACGGTTCGTCGGCGCGCCACGCACGAGCTTGAGGCTCCACATATTTGTCGGTATTTGTCGACTTCCCTGTGGCGCTTTTATCCCTGACGGACATGGAGTTGTCGCGCGTCTGACCGGTGGCGGTCAAGCACGCGAGTATCATTACAACAAGCAGCAGTTGTTTCATCATTGACATTTATGCAACAAGAATTCCATGCAATGGGTTACATCGCATGAAATCCTTGTTTGATTCAGTGACCGTCAACGAGTCAACGCACGCGACCCTGGTACGACCCGTCGCGAGTGTCAACCTCGATGATTTCACCCGTGTTGACAAACAACGGAACACGCACCGTCGCACCGGTCTCTACCGTGGCGGGCTTGAGCGTGTTGGTCGCTGTGTCGCCTTTCACGCCGGGCTCGGTATAAGTAATCTCAAGTTGGGTCTTCACCGGCATCTCGGCGAAGAGTATCGTTGCGGTCGAGGCATCACTCACCACTTCAACGATGTCTCCCTCTTTCATGTAATCCACACCCGTAATCAAGTCGTGGGCAATAGGCACCTGGTCATATGTCTCCTGATTCATGAAAATAGCGTCTTGACCGTCCATGTACAAGTATTGATAAGGACGGCGCTCCACGCGCACATCTTCAAGTTTCTCACCGATGTTGAAACGACGTTCCAACACACGACCGTCCACAACGTCCTTGAGTTTGGTGCGCATGAACGTGTTGCCCTTGCCGGGCTTTACATGTAGAAACTCGATGCAAAAGTACAAACGACCATCCATGCGGATACAGGTTCCGTTCTTGATGTCTTGAGCGTTAATCATAAGAATGTTCTCTCTTGTGTATTTGTATTGGTAATTTTGTAACTTCGAATTATTGAGTGGCGCAAAGGTACAATTTTTTTGTAACTCACACAACAGTAGAGGTGTTTTTCATGCTACAGCCCATGACTGTCCTGCGATTTCAAAAACCCACGCGCACGATGTTATTCCCGTCTAATCGCTCGCCCTCGCAGTGATTTCTCAACATTGACAACGTGTCGACGTTGTCACCGTGCAGCACACGATCAATGGCGTAGTGACGCGCGATATTCTCAATTTGACCGCCACTGAAGGTGTATTCGTTTGCCAACAGTGACAAGATGTCGACACTCACACCGGGTAACATCGTTTGCCATATCTTGACACGGGCACTCACATCGGGTTTCTCAAACCGCACCTTGTACAGGAAACGACGCTCAAACGCCTTGTCCATGTTGCTCACGAGGTTGGTGGTGGCAATCAAAATGCCGTCGAGCGTTTCCATCTCTTGTAAGATGATGTTTTGCAACGTGTTCTCCATCTTCTCCACCGCGCGGTCGGCATGCTCGTTACGCGCTCCGATGATGGCATCGGCCTCGTTGAACAGCAAAATCGGTGTCAGTGCGGTTTCGGAGACAATCATGCGATAACGATCGAACAATCGCTTGATGTTCTTCTCGCTCTCGCCTACCCACATGCTCTTGATTGCGGCGATGTTCACCTGCATGATAGAGCGACCTGTGGTGCGAGCCAGTTGTAACACGGTTTCGGTCTTGCCTGTGCCCGGTGCTCCGTAAAACAGACACGTGAAACCGCTGCGCAGACCGCTCTCGTTCAAACGACGCTTGACCTCGGCATATTTATCGCGATCGAGCAACATTGCCAACTCGTCAATTTGATGTCCCACGTTTTCACTGTAGTATAACGACTTGGCTGCAATGCCGGCGGCATCAATCAACTCGTTGTGACGGCTACGACGATGCTCTCGCAGGTTGAAGTCGGCGAGTAACTCGCTTTTGCCCTTTTCGCTCATGCGATATGATGTGACATCGGCCATGCCGTCCTCGCTGTTGTACTCGATCAGTCCGGCTGTTTGAATGTCGGTGCCACCCTCTTGCATCTTGCTGTAGATGTATCGCCACTCGTGCCTGTCAAAGGCATAGCGCAGGTCGTTCTCAATGATGTTGTTATCCATGTTGTGGGCGTACAGGTGGCAGAAGAGTAACAGCAGGATCATCTCTTCGTCGTCAGAACCCGTGTATGCCTGTACCTTGGTTACAAACGGTAAGGTGTTGTTGATGAGGAGTAATTCCTTGATTTGTGTCCGTAGCATCTCGGGTGTCATTTCCTCGTCGCTGATGCGCTCGAACAGGCCGGCTATCACATCGAGTAATTGTGGCGCATTCAAGTTGCTGTGGTCTTCAGGCTTATACGGCACGCCGTCTTTGAGTGCATCAATCACCTCAAGTGGCATGGAGTAGACCCGAGTGCGATCGCTTCGACGACAACGCACATAGCCACGCCGTTCGAGTTCGTCAACGTCCTTGATATAACTGAATAAGCGTATCATGCGACAACCGAAGTGTTCGGCGAATTTGCTGAGATACATACTCTCGGCACTGCCATCGACAAACATTGCCAACATCACCACTTGTTCGCGCGTCATGGATAACGCTTCGCTCACCGGCTTGATATGGCGAGCCGCCTTTTTATAAAATCCCACACTTAATTGTGACCCCTGTGACAGTGTTACAATTTGTTCTATGTGCCCCAGTAATGGGGTCTTGCTACGCTTTCTGTTAGAGTCGGTTCCCATTGTTTTATCCCTGTTTTGCGGCGGGTTCGATAAATGACTTGAGTCTAAGTCCTCATCAAATCTCCTTTACAGACCCCACCTTAGTTGTTGAAGAAGTAGTTTGTTTTCACGCGAGTTTTTTTAACTTGCGTGTTTATTTACAGCAAAGGTAAAACCGATACTACGCAACCTTATTGCGTAGTCGAAATTTTTTGCAAAAAAAATAAGTTGAGCAACTAAAAAAAGTTGCTCAACCGTTCAAATTTGCAGTTTCTCGGGTGAGTAATGGGGTTCGAACCCACGACCTTCGGAACCACAATCCGACGCTCTAACCAACTGAGCTATACTCACCATTCGCGCATTTGCGACCGCAAAGGTACTGCTTTTTTTTGACCTGCGCAACACAACGCAACTTTTTTTTCAAAATTCTTTTCGATTTCACCCTCCCTTGCCCTGTTGTCTACGATAGAGCACACCGTTGCTATATCTTTCTCACTCTTGCCACAACTCGCACGCGTAGCGAGTTCCCGTTTTCTCTTGCGCTACTCGTGAAGTAATGAAAAACTTTATTAACTTTGCATCATGATTAACGAACGTGACAACATGATGATGAGGCGTGCCCTGCAGTTGGCGCGCAAGGGACGCGGATTTGTGTCGCCCAATCCTATGGTGGGGGCAGTAATTGTCGGTGCCGACGGCATTGTCATCGGTGAGGGCCGGCACCGTCTGTACGGTTGCGCTCATGCCGAGGTGAATGCGGTGAATAGCGTTGCCGACCGTTCGCTATTGCGAGGTTCCACTATCTTTGTCACCCTCGAACCGTGTTCGCATTATGGCAAAACTCCGCCATGCGCTCTGTTGTTGCGTGAGTGCGGTTTTGAACGTGTCGTTATCGGTTCGGTTGACCCTAATCCTCGTGTTGCGGGGCGCGGCATTGCTTTGTTGCGTGAAGCGGGTATTACGGTAGATGTGGGTGCACTTGAGGGCGAATGTTGTGCGCTTAACCGCGCTTTCTTCCATGCCCACACGACGCGTCGGGCGTGGTCGGTGTTGAAATGGGCGCAGTCGTTCAATGGGGTTATGGCTGCCCAAGAGGGCTCACCACGACTCAAACTGAGTTCGCCTCTGTCAACTGTGATGATGCACCGCGAGCGTGCCGCTGTCGATGCCATTATGGTCGGTGCCGCTACTGTGCGTGCCGACAATCCGTCGCTCACGGTGCGCCATGCCGAGTGCCGTCGCCAACCGCTGCGTGTCGTGGTCGCTTCATCACCGGCCTCCTTGCCCCCACGATCTGCCTTGCTCGCCGATGGTGCTCCCACCGTCGTACTTAACGGATTGCTTGACGATGTTAGGGGAGAGGTGGAATGGGTGAAGACTGACCTTGCCGATCCGTTCTGCTGGCTCGAACTGCTTTTTCAGCGTTATGCCTGCATCAGTGTTATGGTCGAGGGCGGAATCTCGTTGTTGAGTCAGTTTATTAAAACGTCGGCATGGAACGAGGCGCGAGTGGAAACTGTGCCATGGAGTGCCGTGGGCAGGGGGGCACCTGAGATTTATGGCT
Source organism: uncultured Porphyromonadaceae bacterium (assembly GCA_937901905.1). GTDB lineage: Bacteria > Bacteroidota > Bacteroidia > Bacteroidales > Muribaculaceae > Sodaliphilus. The sequence goes on from CALDIF010000036.1 coordinate 49,815, forward strand.
CTAAAACCTCACAAATTGTGCTTCATGACAACACTGTCATTGAGACAGTCCTAAATAATGAGGTGGCGGAGAATGCTAAAAAAGTGTAAATAATTCTAAAAAAATCTTTACACCCACTCTCTATCTCAATTATTACTATTAAATTTGTATTGTCAATGGATTTTGTGCAATGATTACGCAGATTTATAACGCGACTATACTCACTCCACAGGGTTGGGTGAAAGGCGGTTCGGTGATTATTGATGATAAGCGCATCGCCGAGGTGACCAAGAGTTGTCACCTCGTGGCAGGTGTCGATGAAACCGTCGATGCCGGCGGTTGTTTTCTCGTGCCGGGCGGTATCGAGTTGCACTGTCATGGCGGTGGCGGCAACGACTTCATGGAGGGTACGCCTCATGCATTCCGCACTGCTGCCGCTGCTCATCTCAAACACGGCACCACCGCAATTTTTGCCACCCTTTCAAGTTCCACTCTCCCAATGATGGAGGCGGCTTGCGAAGCCTGTCAAACCGTCATTGACGAGGATGAAGACACTACAATCATGGGACTTCATCTCGAGGGACCGTATTTCAATCCGCGTAAGGCAGGTGCTCAAGATCCCACAATCATTCGTGTTCCCGATACCAAGGAATATCGCCACATCGTCGAGGACTACGACTGCGTGCGTCGTTGGGACGTCGCACCCGAGTTGCCGGGAGCAATAGGCATGGGGCGTTATTTGTCCGACAAGGGTATTATCGCCGCTATCGGACACACCGCAGCCGAGTATCCCGATGTCAAGGCTGCCTATGATGCCGGCTATTCGCATGCCACACATTTTTATAATGGTATGCCCGGTTTTCACAATGTGCGCGAGTACAAGCATGCCGGTACGGTGGAGAGTGTTTATCTCCTGCGTGATATGTCGGTGGAAATTATCTGCGATGGTATTCATGTGCCGTCCACTTTGCTCAAGTTGGTATATTTGATGAAAGGTGTGGAGCGCACGGCATTGGTTACCGATGCCCTCGCGGTATCGTGCAGCAATAGCGACCGCGCCTTCGACCCGCGTGTGATTATTGAAGACGGAGTGTGCAAACTCTCGGACCGCAGTGCCCTCGCCGGCAGTATCGCCACTATGGACCGACTCATTCGCACTATGGTACAGCAAGCCGATGTGCCGCTGGCTGATGCCGTGCGCATGGCGAGTGAAACCCCTGCTCGTATCATGGGTATTTATGATCGCAAGGGCTCCATTCAGCGCGGCAAGGACGCTGATTTGCTCCTGTTTACACCCGAATTGGATCTGCAAGACGTGTATTCGATGGGGCATCTGGTCTGACCGCCCCTACCTCACTGTTTCCTCCCGGACGTGATTTTCAGGCTATGGCAACACCTGCCTTGTCCGACTGATAACAAACTATGTTACGAGGGATAGACGTGAATAGACGAGGGGGGGTGCGTGGATTTCGAGAAAATTTTTTTGAAAAAAGTGCGAAAAAATTTGCCATGTCAAAAAAAGGTTGTAATTTTGCACTCGCAAATCAGCCGAGGGTTGCTGTCGGGAGTGACAGTTTACACGATTGAGTGTGGTTCGGTTGTATGTGCGCGATGGGAGCGACCTCCCAAAGGTGGAGGTCGGTTGAGTTTTGCGCGCTACGAAAGTAGCGGAGTTCATTGAAATGCTGCTTAAAGAGAGTCAATTTATTGACAGTACAAGGAGACACGGAAGTAAGAAATTCGTGCTCCCGTCAAGAAATGATTCCACAACAGACAGGAATACAGTAAGTCAGCAACGTCCTTGTGCCGGGTAGGTCAAGCGTGCTTTGTTGTTGTGATGCGTGAGGAGCGCGAGTCGCTTCGGTGCTTGGCTTCAAAACCAAAGAAGTATTTTTTTTGAAGAAGATACGAACGAGATATTAACAACGAAGAGTTTGATCCTGGCTCAGGATGAACGCTAGCGACAGGCTTAACAC
>CALDIF010000037.1 GCA_937901905.1 uncultured Porphyromonadaceae bacterium
CTGAAACGTATTCGATTGACGAGCCTTTCTTCAAGGCAACTTGTTGTCCGTCTATGATAAGTGATATAGCCATAAGTTAAGCGGTTGATTTACTGCAAAGGTAAACCAACCGCTTGAAGCCATAAAAGACGTTTCAGCCAAACAATAGCCCAAATAGCCACAGAATGACCATAATGCTTACTCCAGTTATGAGGATTTGGAATAGACAGTTTCCTGCCATACACCCTCCAGCCATTGCGCCTTCAACAGCATCTTCTTTTTTGCCTTCGCCGCCAAAGTATGCAATAGCAGCACCGATAATTACGGCAATTACAATTACCCAAAACCACATTTTTACTTGAAATATGCTAAGTCAACTCCTCTATCGTACATGTGTAAGACACATGATTCGATTGTTCCGCTACTGATGTTTATGGTGAGACCATAGCAAGCAAACGAAGCGTCACTACTTGGAACACCCATCATAAGTGCTCTTTGATCGTAACCATAACCTCTAAGTACTACTTGGGTTGCAGTTTTAGAAATTACCTCCATAGGCTTTGCTGACATTTGCACATTATTGCCCCATAATGGGTGTGCTCCATCATCGTTTAGGATTGTTACAGTATAACCCTTATTGCCAGACACATTTTTTTCAATCTTAACAGTGCGATGACAATTGAAGTTATGTCCCGAAACATCCGTGCCGTTTTGGTAACGAATGTGGTCTGATGATTTAAACTCAAAACAACCATCTGCCGGATAGTTATTTCCTGAGATAAGGTCTTGAAAGAAAGCCATAATTAAATATTTCCCTCGCTAAGATCTTTGAGGGTTTTCTGAACGTCTTCTGCGTTCATCTCTGGAAGATCGCAAAATGAAGTGATTAGGTTAATCATGGCACGTTCTTTATCGTCTATGTTGCCGTCAGCAATCATAATAGTGATAAGAATTGAAGTAACTACTCGCTTCTCGTCATAAGTGAGATTTGAGATAACGGTCATTGCTTGAGAGGCTTCCAAATTATCCATAGACAAATCGGAGTCTGAGTAACCAACAAGTTTTAGCCAACTATGAGCAGCTAAAAGTTCTTTTGCTGCTACCTTGCCATCTGCTGCAATCATGCCGTTGGCAAATGTCAAGATTGCTCTTTTTTCGAGTTGTGAAAAATACATTTTGTTGAAATTTTTAATTAAACGTATAATTTAATAGAAGACAAAATTACACATAATTTCACAATTTTACCCCCCCAATTGTTAATATTTCTTAATGATTATTAACGAGGTATTTATGTTGCTGATTTTCAATTTATTCTTCTACTTGCGTTTATTCTTGGGACTTTTGTTATTCATCAAGCGTTGGTAGTCATCTTGGGCTTGTTTGATACCGAGATCGCCGGTCACGGTGTTCACGGTGACGAAAGGTTCGTTGAGCCTTTCATTCAAGCGTGCGATTGTTTCACGCAGGGCATTGTTCTCCTGAACAATGACCATTGGGGCTTGCGACTGCGCCAGTACTGCGGGAGCAGTGATCGTGCGCGACACATCGGCGTTGCGGAGTGAGCCGATAGTGTTTGTCCGCTGCGCATAGTCCAACGCCTCAATCAATGGGCGAGCCACCGGCGAGGCGAGCAGTTTCTGCGAAGCCACCCATTCCCCTGCGTGAACGACCCCTGCCACCTCATCGACCCTGCCCTGACGGGTGAAGCCGCCCGAGGAGTAGCCCTGCGCCTGTGATGCCTGTTGCTGCTTCTTGATGGCAGCCACCTGCATCATACCTGCGGCAACCGCCATAGCCGCCGCAATCGGGGCGATGATGTAGCCCACCACAGGGATAGCCGCAGCCGACGAATAGGCGTTGAGCGCGGCGGTTGCCGTCTGCGCCACGGCTTGGATAACCTGCATGGCGAACAGTTTGCGGTTGGCTTCGTCCTTGACCTTTGCCACCTCTTTCTGCTTCTGCTTTTCTAATTGCTTCGTCTTGTACTTGTTGCCCTCAGCCATGCTGACCTCACGCTCGTAGCGCTTCTCAATGGCAGCTGTCTCAATCTCCATTTCAGCCTGAACGAGTGAGGAAAGCTGCGTGAAGATTGAGGACATTCCGTTTGTCAGAGCCTCTACGGATTTGGTGACGGCTTGCCCGCCGTCGCCATTGAGCCAGTCGAGCAGTTCCTGATTCCATTTTTGCAGGGCGTTTTTATCCTCTTGACTGCCGATTTGGTTATACTTCTTCTTCAGGGCGAGTTTCGCCTTTTCGTATGCCTCGTCGATGCGCAGTTTCTCTGCGGCGTTGTCACCTGCCGCAGCAATCTCGGCTTTATAGACCACATCGAGGTTTGCCATAGCCGCATTGTACTGCTCTAAGTTTTCGGCAGCGTTGTTGCCGAAATACTCGTCCTTAATCTTCTTCAGCTCGGCTTGGTGCTTCTTCTCGGCTTCCTCGGTCTCACGCTGCTTCCTCTGCTGCTCCGCAATAAGTTTGTTGCGGTAGGCTTCATCGGCTTGCAGGAAGTCCGCCCACGCTTTTCATCGACATTGGGTTTGAGTTCGTCGTAGAACACTTCCTGCAACTTGTGCAGTTTCTCCCCTGCGGTGCCGTCAGGGTCAACGTCCACGGCAATGACCAGCCCTTGACTGTCGGCACCGAGAACATCGGCAGAGCCTTGAAGCACGTTATAAACGTAGTCTTCAAGCTGCTGCTCACTCAATACAGAGCCATCAGGCAATATCGGTGTGACCCGAATTTTGATGAGTGATTAGAGATTAGTGATTTTGGTGCAAAGTTCACTGAAAAGAACCAATTAGCAAAAGACACGAAAAACGCACCTCCCGAAAGAGATGCGTCCTTAAAAATGAATGATGAGGCAGGTATGGTCAGTTGCCTAAGCGCGAGCGTTCTTCCTGCCCGGCACCGGCCCCCTTGTATTTGCTTTGTGTGGCATTGAACTTGTAGCGCACAGTGATTTTGAGTTTGCGAGAGTCGTAGGGTTGGTCGATGTGCATTGAGCGAGTACCATAGTTGATGAGGATTCTCTGGTGGTCGTTGAGCAAGTTGTGTCCCGCAACTTGAAGACTCAGACGGTCATTAAAGAAAGTCTTGGTGAGGCTTATATAGGTGTACCAACTGGCACGAGTGAGTGACATGTTCTCCTTGTCGCCCTTTGAGGTGAACGACAGATTGGCTTGTGCGGTAAGGGTAGGTGTAATCTTGAAACTGTTGTTGAACTGAACCAGATAAATAGGATTATTTGGACTAATGAACCCTACCGGCGATGGAATCTTGATCCAGTCCTTAATCAAGCCCAGCGTGAGAGAAGGCTGGTAGATGCCAAACTTGGGATTGAGTGTAACCATGGCACGGATGGCATCGGCATGATCCACATTGTCGCGCGTGAGGAGCGTGGTCTCGGGACTTCCCTCTACGCTCTTGCACACGTTGACAATCACGTCGCCGGTGCGCTTGTAGTCCAACATTACATTTACCCACCGCCACATCGCCATCAGTGATGCCTGGTTGATGACCGACGGCTGCAGCATCGGATTGCCGCCCTCCCATGTGAAACGGTTGGCATAGGTGACAGAACTGCTCAACATGTAGTAATAAGGACGTTGAATCTTCATGGCATAGTTCGCCATGAGTTGCACCTTGCCGGCGCGAGCCATCAGCCCTACGCTGGGGAAGAAATGGTGGTAAGTCCGGCTTTGGTCATCAACTCTAACGCTGGCGCTATAGTAGTCACTTGTCACGTTCTCGTTGCGCATGCCGAGTCGCAGCTGACCAAAAGGCAATGGATGGGAGTATTCGGTGAAGAATGTATAATTGCGCTCGCGCTGTTCGGTGAAGGTGGTGGGCACAATATTCTCGGGGTTGATGTAATCGTCGTTGCGGTTTGTAAGGTCATATTCAGCACCTATCTGTAGATTGCCGCCCCACAAGCTCCATGAGAGTACCAACTTCGATGCCCATAGCCGGTTGCGCACAACACTTTGACTTGTAACCGTGCGGCTCTCTTGTTCTTGGCTTGATTCATCGTTCCACTGATTAGTGCGGTCTTTCCAAAACATATAGTCGGTGTTGAAATCGATGTTCGTCTTGCCCACTTTGCCGTTATAGTAGGCATTGAGGGTGTGTGGCATATTCGACTTTTCTTCATACTCGATGATATTGTCGAGGCGGTCATAGAAAATGTCGTCGGCGGTAACATCGGCAGTGAATGTGCCGTGTCCATCGTGGCGGAACCAGCCTTTCGTGTCGTAGCGGAAACCTACGGCGTGGTTGTCGTTGAAAATATAGTTAGCACCAATTGAGGCGTAGAGCGACCTGAGCACATTGTTGTCGCAGCTGTGTTCGAGCATTTGCCAGACTCTGTCGGTGCTCACGTCAAGTGTAATATCGTTTCTCTGCCATTGGTGGTAGCCGTTGTACCACACGCTACCAAACACATCCAATCCACGATGACACCAGTTCCAGTCGAATCCCAGGTCAAGGTTATTATGGTGGGCGCGGTAATAACTGGCAGTGGTGTCGAACGAGAATCCCTCGCCCTGCGGCCGCTTTGTCTTGATTAGGATGACGCTCTCCACATCGGCTTTGTACTTCGCGCCGGGGTTGGTGATGAGTTCCACGCTTTGGATGTTTTCGCTTTGGATTTGGTCGAGTTCGCCCTTGTCGCGCAACAGACGACCGTTCACATAGATGAGCGGTGTGCCTTTGCCGAAGACCTCAATGCCGTCGGCTTTCTTCTGCACACCGGGCAGGTTCTCGAGCACCTTATTGGCTGTTCCCACCTTGCTCAGCAACGTGCCGTCAACATCGGTCTTGATACCCTCGGTGGTGAGTCGGTAGGTGGGGCGAGTGGCGGTCACCGTCACCTCGCCGAGCATGGTTGTTTCGGGCAATAGGCGCACGGACCCCACATTGCCGGTTGTGGTGATAAACAATGGTTGGTAACCGATATAGGTGATTTTGATTATCGCGCTTGCAGTGGCTGCGATGATGGCGAAATCACCGGCCGTGCCGGTAGTGGTGCCGGTGATGAATGTACTGTCGGTAGGGTTGAGTAAGCTGACGGTGGCAAACTCGATTACAGCACCTTTCTCGTCAGTCACCTTGCCGGTGAATTCGGTTGCCGTGACGACCATAGCCGCCAGCAACATTAGTGTTGAAAGAACAAAGTTTCGTTTCATTATCGTATCTGTTTATTGTTATTTTCTATTGCAAAATTATTTTGGTTTGCACTCGTTAGACGCACACTAAAGGGTGAATAGTTGCAACAAAAAAATGAGAACCAGGCCACTTTCACACTTTAGGGTGTGAAAAACATTAACAATTCCGATATTTGCATTAACTTTGCCCCCGTAAATCATTCCGTTATGGCAAAAGTTGAAGATTTCTTTGGAATAATAAATACGGTAAACGGCATTCAAGATGAGCAGTATGACCACCTTGAGCTGCTCAAGCATGCCATAGATGCAATGGCTAACGCAACCTATCAAAGCATCTATATGATTGATTACTTCAAACAGGAGTTTCTGCACGTGGCAAGCAACCCGCTGTTTCTGTGCGGCCACACGGCAGAGGAGATGGGGCAGTTGGGGTATGATTTTTACATCGAGCATGTGCCCGCCGAAGAGCAGGCAATGCTGCTCGAGATTAACGAGGTCGGATTTCAAAAATTCAACGACACGCCGCTTGGTGAGCGCAAAGGTTGCTTCATGAGCTATGATTTCCACATCAGTGACGGCGACACCACATTCCTGGTGAATCACAAAATCACACCGTTTGCCCTTGCCGACGATGGCAGGGCATGGCTGGCCATGTGTGTCGTTTCACTCTCATCACACAGTGAGCCAGGCCACATTGAATTTCATAAGAAGGGCGATGCCAAATATTGGGAATACTCACTTGAGCGCCATCGATGGATACCCAAAGAGGCGGTGACGCTTCGTCCACAGGAGAAACTGGTGCTCTCCCTCTCGGCTCAAGGCTACACCGTGGCGCAAATCGCCGACAAGATGTGCCGCTCGGTCGACACAGTAAAGACCTATAAGCGCGTATTGTTTGAGCGTCTAAATGTGAAAAGCATTACCGAGGCACTCGTCACTGCCACCAATTCCGGGCTTATATGATTTTCGGTTTTTAGAGATTTTCAAATAGAATTTGTACCTTTGCGTCGCAAAAGCAAGTAAATTATGAAATACTCTGAATTTGAAAATATATTCTCGCGTGAGAGGACATACAAATACCTCCATGCTTGCTGTGGCGACTCACGCAAGGCAATGACGCTGTATCGTTATAATCTGAAGTTGTCACAAGTGATGTTCACGCTTATCAGTTGTTTTGAGGTGTCATTGCGCAATAAGATTGACCTAGAAATGCGTTCACATAATGGTAACGACTGGCTTAGGGACAGCATTTTACCCGGGGGATGCTTGTATTACGACCGACGCGCTGAGGGCTCTCGCAAAATCATAGAGAAAGCTTACAACGGATTAATGCGTGAAGGACGGTATTCTCACAGCAAACTGCTTGCCGAAATGGAGTTTGGCGTGTGGAAATTCATGTTCAATAATGTACAGTATCGTTTGCTTGGCCGTCACTTGTTGAACATTTTTCCGAATAAACCGACTTCATCTGCTCGAAATCGCTACGACAACACTTTCGTTTTCAACGAACTTGATACGATAAATAAAATGCGAAACAGAATTGCTCACCATGAGCCAATATGTTTTGGGCAACCTGTATGCGTTGATGTGCAAAAAGTCAAAGAATGCTATGGCAAGATGATGCGACTATTCCAATGGATGGACATTGACGCTCAATCATTGCTATATGGTTTGGATCATGTTGACCGAGTTTGCGCAGATATAATGGGCATTTGATATGCTTTTTTAGAATAAATCAAGATTTGACGCATTTTTTTTCTTGAAAAAATTTGTCAGTCAAGAAAAAAGCATTACCTTTGCAGTGTTAAGTCCCGACAGTCCCTGGGTTTACCCAAACTGCCGGGTATGGTTTTTATATGGGGTAAGGTACTTTTAAGTCTGATTATTTGGTGGTTGGAACTTATTTGTTGTACCTTTGCACTATTCTTGATGGCGGTGCTTTCGCTCTGCCTGACTATACGGATGTGGCTTTCGCTCATCGATCCATTTACAGGTGTGCTATCGCTCACCTTTTTTTGTTGCCGTCACCTCTCGAAAATCCAGTAACGCTCACGGTCAAGATAAGTGGTGCTGACGTAGAACGGCACAATGGGCGTGACGAGTTTGCCCATATCGAGGCGTTCACGAGGGGCGGTTTTGTAGGTGGCGAAAGCGATGCCGTAGAGCAAACGTACTTTGCGAGGCTTGTAGGACTGGTTCTCCTGCTTCAATTCGAGATTAATCCTCGTCTTGCCGTAGGCGACGTAAGGGCGACCCGTTTCTTCATCGAGCGCTTCCTTGACGAAGAACCGCGCCGCGGTCTGCCAGCCGTCAAGTTCCTCAAGGTCAATCAGCGGATGCTCCACCGCCATTTTGCCAATCGACACCCTACCGTAAGCGTCAATCCTGATGGTGTTGCCGTCGCCGAGCACGTTCCAGCCCTTGCGGATGTCGCCGTGTCCTTTGGCGCCCTCTTGCGAGATGGTGCGGTTACGCTTGCGTGTGTATCGGAAAAGGTAAGGGACATAGCCCTTTTCTTTGAGATACTGCGCACCTCGCAGTTTCAGTGCGTCCTTGCCGAGGTTGATTTCAATGGCGAGTGGGTACAGCGGTTGTTGGGAGGTGGCACTGCCGGTGCCGAACACCGCCTGGCGCAGTGCGTCGAGTTGCCTGACGTGCTGCGCGGTCATCACCCCCGCGCCATACTGCGAGGCTGCCGTGAGGTAGAACTGCTGCAATTCTATCTCGCGCTCGCCGGTGGCGAGGTTGTAGCCGAACAGCATAATGCCGACTTTGTCGGTGGCGATGTGGAACACCTGCGCCCCGTCAACGACGGTTCCGGCATTGCGCACGGTGCGCATCTGCGACTGCAAGGCGGTGATGTCGGTCTTCGCCGTGTTGAGCGACTGCACCTGCGCGGCGGTCATCGCCCCTGCCTGCGTGGCGGTGGCACCATTGATAGTGCAGCCCGCCCCCAGCACGAAGTCCTCGCCGGTGCGCACATCGTGCTTGGTGAGCGAGAGCAGGATTTTGGTGGCGTGGCCGTTTCCCTGGCTGATGCCGGTAACGACATAGCCGGCCGACTGAATGATGAAAATCTGATTGGTATGCTGTTGGGCGGTGGACTGCAAGGCGGAGATAGCCGAGCGCACCTGCGGCATGGCGGTTTGCAGAGCCATCAGGGTCTGCACATGGCTCGCGGTCATCACGCCGGCTTGTGTGTCGGTCGCCCCGTAGAGCGGTACTGACGAGGTGAATGTCGCGCCATTGCGCAGACTTCTTCCTCGCAGGGTGAGGAACATGTGCTCCATATCGACCATGCCGGTAGCGTGGGCGACATCGTAAACGACGGTGTACTGCGAGAGCAGGTTTTTCCAGTCGTCGAGCACCTGCCGTTCGGCATCGGTAGAGGCGTTGGCGAGCAAATCGAGAATGTCCTGCAAGAGTTTCCCGACTGTTTGACAAAGATTTGCCTTTCGCACACCGCTGCTTCGCCGCGACTTATGCTGCAAACTTTGTCGAGCTGAAGGTTCGGGCGAGATACTTTCTTTCTCTGTCTCGACACGGAAAGCCGAAACGAGTGCGGATAGTTGGTTGGTATCAATCATAAGAATGTAGTTTTGCGATTTCTCGATGCAAAACTACATTGATTGAGCGGTTGAGCAAAAGACACAAAAAAAGCCCGCCAAAAAATGGTGAGCCTATATATGCATAAAGATATTACTTACAAATCATCTATTGCCGCATCTTGTGCAAGTCCGCCGTTAATACCGTCAACATAGCCTAATAGTACAAAACATTTCATCACACTTTCGTGTGAAATTGTTAAGACAATTCTTCCTTTCGGAGTTTCAAATATTGTCTTATATGTACATTCATCAAATTTCAATTTATATAGCTTGTCGCTATCAGTTCTTGGTTTGACTCGTGATTGGAATTCTTCAACAACTTCGGATGGTTTTCCATATTTTTTTGTTAGCCTTTCTTTTAGTTTTAGGTAATTAGATTCTAACAATCCCCACTGGTCCAAATCGGGGAACATAACACCAGCCATATAGACCAAATCTTTTTGATCTAAAGTTGATGCTAAAACATAGCAATCTTTATATCCTGCAAAATCTCCTTTCAATATAGCTTGCCCATTTTGTGAGCTTATTTTTGTAAACCCTTTTTGTGTAAGCTGTGTTGTAAATTGACGAAGTGTTCCGTCAATGGGAACGCCCTTAAAAGTAAGATGCTCGCTTTGCGCAAACATCGTTAATGGTAACAATAACGTTATGAGAAATAATAATTTAGCTTTCATATTATTGAGAAATGATTAATTCTGGATATGCAAAGATAAGCCAAATTTATGACATGGAGCCATTTCGACCGAAATTTTTATCGAGGGCGTTGGAAATTATTCCAGTGAAACTGCGCCCAATATTATCCTCAAAAAATTCTTTCGTGCGCATCACCGAGGCATAATACTTTCGTGAGAACCACTTGCGGCGTTTGCGCTTTTCGGCACGGCCGATGTCGCCGGAGTTGCCACGTGGCGTTTCACGACCTGTGCCGTAATCTTGCCACAAGCCGTATTGCATAATCTGCTCACGCTCGGCAATGCTCAAGCAAGCTTGGCATTGCGC
>CALDIF010000038.1 GCA_937901905.1 uncultured Porphyromonadaceae bacterium
GGCGGCATAGCAGCCTTCATCGATGCCGAGCACGCCTTCGACAGTTTCTATGCCAAGAAGCTGGGTGTCGACATCGACAACCTGCTGGTGTCGCAGCCCGACAACGGGGAGCAGGCCCTCGAGATTGCCGACAACCTTATTCGCTCCGGCGCCATCGACATTATCGTCATCGACTCGGTGGCGGCCCTGACGCCCAAGGCCGAGATTGACGGCGACATGGGCGACAGCAAGGTAGGCCTCCAGGCCCGCCTTGGTGCTTTGGTCAAGAGTGGCGGTGAAAGTGATGGTTCCGGGAGCGGTTGAAGGAGCCTCGGTACCGACTTCTTTGGCGCAGGAAAATGCTGCAAGTACTGTTGCTGCGACCAGTATTGTTCTAGCTATCTGTTTCATTTTCATTGTTTTTAATAGTTAAACACTAGTCGCCCCAGATGAGGTCGTCAACGCTGCCAGATTCATCGAATTCACCCCCGCTTGCCTGGCACAGGCCAAGGGGGCAGTCAAAAGGTTCCGCGTAAACCTGCGGAGGGTTGTAATTCTTGAGTTTTATTGCCATAATGTGTGTAGTTGAAATTAATCGCAATCAATGGGGCCTTCAATCGACTTGACTTTGTAAAAATTGTTGGTGTCGTCCAGCTGGTACACCCAGAAGCGGTCCCCGCCGGGGGCGACGCGGATTACCACGTGGCCGTTCACGTGGCAGTGGTCGTACAAATTCTTGTTGGGGGTGGTAATTACATCGTCCACTCCCGTAAAGTAGAGCGAAACTCCGGAGTCATAGTAGGTGCCGTTCAGCAGCGCCTCGATGGTGCTGAGCATGGGCTGGTCGGTGCGGCGGGCAAAGCTCTGGGTCACTATGACCTTGGGCTTCAGTATGCCCATCTGCGTGGGTGTGAGGCAATTGACCGACATGTGGTGGTCCGCCTTCATGGCCTCGATGGACCGGCCTATTACCTTGGCCACGGGATTGGCCATGTTGGTGTTGCCGCCCGCATCGCCTGCTGTGTAGTAGTCGAACTTGCCGTAGCTTAGAAGGCTTATGCAGGAAGTTCCGTTCTCGTAGGGAGTGCCGCTGCCGTAAGCGTCAACCATGGCGCCGCCGTTCCAGTACTCGCCGTTGACGGCGTAGTTGAATATCTTGAAAGAAGGATACTTGGCGGCACGCTCGGCCTCGCTGATGCCTGCGCGTTCAGCCCACCGGCGACTGCCCTCGGTCATGATTTGTTGCGGTGTGCGCACACCGGCAACCACGTCCTCACCTTGGGCATTAATCAAATACTCACCGTTGAAAATGTTTTCGCCCGTTGCGGCATCGCGCGAGAAACATACGCCGGTAGCACTGGTGTTGCCCATGTTACCGTAGACCATTGCCTGCACATTAACTGCTGTGCCGTATTCCTCGGGTATCTGGTTCATGCGACGATAGAGAATGGCGCGGTCGTTGTTCCAACTGTCGAACACGGCGTAGATGGCACCCCACAGTTGCTCGTAAGCATCGGTGGGGAAGTCCTTACCGGTGCTCTCCTTGACGGCAGCCTTGAAACGTACCACCAATTCCTTGAGATCGTCGACTGTCAACTCGGTATCCAACTTGACACCACGCTTTTCCTTGACGTCCTCGATAATAGCCTCGAAAGGATCGATGTCGGTCTTGTTCTTCGGTTTCATGCCGAGAACCACGTCACCGTACATCTGAACGAAACGACGATAACTGTCCCATGCGAAACGTGGGTTGCCGCTGCGCTCGGCGAGCGTCTCGGCAACGGCATCGTTGATACCCAAGTTGAGCACCGTGTCCATCATGCCGGGCATAGACACGGGAGCACCCGAACGTACCGAAACCAACTGGGGATTGGAGGGATCGTTGAACTTGTTGCCGGTGAGCCCTTCAATGTGAGCCACAGCGCGCAACACATCGTCCTTGATAAGTTTGACAACAGCCTCGCGTCCTTGCTTGTTATACAAGCGACAAACGTCGGTAGTGATGGTGAAACCCGGGGGAACGGGCACACCGATGCGGTTCATCTCAGCGAGGTTCGCACCCTTACCACCCAAGAGATCTCTCATGTCGGCTCCGCCCTCTGCCTGGCCGTTGCCGAAAGTGTAAATCGTCTTCATGAAAAATTATTAGTGAATAGTTTAAATGGTTTTGAATGTTAAATTTTTTGCAAAGATAACGAAATTATTTTCAACAAACAAACAATAGCAATTTTGATGTTTGAAAAAAAGTTTATACTTTTGCGTTCAGTGTTGCGCAAGGTGTGATTTGTCCGCACCTCGCGACACGTTAATCGCGATCGTGAGCATCGATTGCGAGTGTATTGCCGTTTGTGGTGTGCCTCGGGGTGCGCTAACTTTTGTTTTTGTCTTATTTGTCTTATGATTTCGTCAGTTCAAGAACCTTTGCAGGTTGCTATTCAAGGTGTTGCCGGGTGTTTTCATGATGCGGCGGCGCGCGAGTACTTTGTCGGTCGTGACATTGAGCCGGTTGAGTGTGACACGTTCGAGGATGTGTTCGAGGTGTTGCGCCATGATGCGTCAATGGTCGGTATTGTCGCCATTGAGAACACTATTGCCGGTAGCCTGTTGCAAAACCATGAATTGTTGAGACAGAGCAATTTGGCTGTGATAGGGGAGTACAAGAAATACATTTCGCAGTCGCTTGCGGCATTGCCGGGTCAATCTGTTGCCGACATCAGCGAGGTGAACAGTCACCCGATAGCCCTGCGGCAATGTGAACAATACTTGCGCCAATTCCGTCACATGAAGTTAGTGGAGTCGCACGATACTGCCGGTAGTGCGCGCCACATAGCACAGGAGCGACTCAAGGGACACGCTGCGGTGTGTGGAGCGTATGCTGCGCGTTTGTACGGCCTGGAAGTGCTTGCCGATGATATACAGACCAACAAGCGTAATTTCACGCGCTTCCTGATTATCACCGACCCGACCAATGTGATCTCCTTCACCGCCGACAAAACACCTGACAAGGCTTCGCTCGCCTTTACCTTGCCCCACGATCGTGGCAGCCTGAGTGCGGTGCTCACCATTTTCTCGTTCTACGGCATGAACCTGACAAAAATCCAGTCTCTGCCCATCATAGGAAGAGAGTGGGAGTATCGTTTTTATATTGACCTGACCTACAGTGATTTCACTCGTTACAAACAGTCGATTGCCGCTGTGCGACCGTTGATTAACGACTTCAAGATACTTGGCGAATATGAACAATGTGAATAAACCGATTATTCCGGCAGAACGTGTCAACACGGTTACCGAGTATTATTTCTCGGTCAAACTGCGCGAAATTGCAGCGATGAATGCCGCCGGTGCCGATGTGGTGAGCCTCGGAATCGGAGGTCCTGATCGTCCCCCTCGTCGGGCGGTGATTGATACCCTCGCTCGCGAGGCAACTCGCAGCGACGTGCACGGTTATCAATCTTATATCGGACTGCCCGAATTGCGTGGCGCTTACGCATCGTGGTATAAACGATATTACGGTGTCACATTGAATGCCGATAATGAAATTCTCCCCTTGATAGGCAGTAAGGAGGGCATACTGCACACGACAATGGCAATGGTCAATCCCGGCGATAACGTGTTGGTTCCCAATCCGGGGTATCCCACCTACACAAGTGTCAGCCGATTGTGTGGTGTCGAAGTACGCTACTACGACCTCACCGAGCAGGGCGATTGGGAACCTGATTTCGAACAACTTGCCGATATGGTAGACGAACGCACTCGCCTGATGTGGGTCAACTATCCTCACATGCCTACAGGTCGAGTGGCTTCACCGGCTTTATTCGAACGACTGGTCGAGTTTGCCCGTGCTCACGGCATTGTTGTTGTCAATGATAATCCTTACAGTTTCATTCTCAATGACAAACCGTTGAGTTTGCTCGCTGTTGATGGAGCGCGAGAAGTTGCGCTCGAAATGAACTCGTTGAGTAAAGCACACAATATGGCGGGGTGGCGTATGGGCATGATTGCCGGTAACCGGCAGTTTATCAGTTGGATATTGCGAGTGAAGAGTAATGTTGACAGCGGTCAGTTCCGTCCGATGATGCTTGCTGCGGTTGAGGCTCTCAATGCCGATGATGCTTGGTATGCCGAGTTGAATGCCGAGTATGCTGCCCGACGGGTTATTGCCGAGCGCGTGTTGGACGCGTTAAGATGCCACTATGACCCCCGACAGCGCGGACTTTTCCTGTGGGGACGTGTGCCCGAGGGTATGACGGGTGATATGCTCGCCGATAAAGTGTTGCGTGATGCGCGAGTATTCATAGTACCGGGACGCATCTTCGGCACTAACGGTGAGCGGTTTGTGCGCCTGTCGTTATGCGCCACTTGTGACAAGTTGTCCGAGGCTCTCGATCGCTGTGTCACCTGCTTTAAGGCATAGTGAATGACACCGAATAAATTGCAAACAATTTTGTTTCAGATATAACTATGACAACAAATTATTTTGACGATCTTCAACCGCTGACGTTCGATGGACTTGACCGAACCGCGCCAATGATAATAGCCGGACCTTGCAGTGCCGAAACTCGCGAGCAAGTGCTGGAAACGGCTCGTGGTGTTGCTGCTGTGGGCGTGAAGATTTTTCGTGCCGGTATATGGAAACCGCGCACCAAACCCGGAGGTTTTGAGGGCATAGGCTTGCGTGGCTTGCTGTGGCTTGCCGAGGTGAAACGCGATTTGGGTTTACTCACTGCGATAGAAGTTGCTACACGAGACCATGTTGCTGCAGCACTTGATGCCGACATTGACATCTTGTGGGTGGGAGCGCGCACGGCGGCAAACCCCTTTGCCATGCAAGAAATAGCAAATGCACTCGCCGGTCACCACGATGTGACGGTGTTAGTCAAAAATCCCGTCAACCCCGACCTCGAATTGTGGATTGGAGCCTTGCAACGCATCGCCGGTGCCGGTGTCAAGCGTCTAGGTGCCATACACCGCGGCTTCAGCACCTATGGCAAACACCTTTATCGTAATGAGCCGCAGTGGTATATCCCCATTGAGTTGCATCGTCGCATTCCACAGTTGCCCATCTTGTGCGACCCCTCTCACATGGGAGGTCGTCGCGAACTCATTGCCCCCATTTCACAACAAGCGCTTGACATGGGCTTTGCAGGTCTGATTATTGAGAGTCACTGCAATCCCGATTGTGCATTAAGTGACCAAAATCAACAAGTTACCCCCGAAGTGTTAAACCTTATCTTGAATACGTTAGTGTTTAGACAAGAAAAGCAGACGACCGAAAATTTAAATTTGTTGCGTCAACAAATTGACAAGTGTGACAACGACCTACTCGAGGTGCTGAGCAGACGCATGAGGGTGTCGCGCGAGATAGGTCAATACAAGTTGGAACATAACATGCAGGTGGTGCAAAACGACCGTTATGCCGACATCATGGAACGTCGCACGGGACTTGCCACCGAGATGGGTATCGGTGCCGAGTGTATGCAGTCAATCATGCGGGCAATACATGAGGAGAGCGTTCGCCAACAAATTGAAATCGTTAACGGTTCTACTGCACTATGAAAATTTTGATAATGGGTGCCGGCAAGATGGGCAAGTTTTTCTGTGACTTGCTTACCGGAGAACACGAGGTGGCAGTCTATGATACCTGTAAAGATTGTTTACGCTTCACCTTTGATGCGTTGCGTTTCACTTCGCTCGATGAGGTTGACGGGTTTGCCCCCGACTTACTTATCAATGCAGTGACAGTTAAATACACTCTTGAGGCCTTCGAAGCCGTGATGCCCCATTTGCCCGAACGGTGTATAATCAGTGACATCGCGTCGGTCAAGACAGGACTGCCGGCGTTCTATTCGTCACAACAACACCCCTATGTGAGTACACACCCGATGTTCGGTCCCACATTCGCTTCTTTGTCCAATTTGAGTAACGAGAATGCCATCATTATAAGCGAGGGTGACCACTTGGGAAAGGTGTTTTTTCGCGACCTCTACAACCGTTTGCACCTTCATGTGTGTGAATACACCTTTGCCGAGCATGATGAGACAATTGCCTACTCGTTATCGGTGCCGTTTGCAAGCACGTTGGTGTTCGGAAGCATCATGAAACATCAAGACGCTCCCGGAACGACATTCAAACGCCACCTTGCTATCGCCCACGGACTGATGAGCGAAGACGACTACCTGTTGCAGGAGATTTTGTTCAATCCTTTCACGAGTCGTCAGATAGACGGTATCAAAGAGCGTCTTGACGAATTGAAAGATATTATTGACCGTCGCGATGCCGTGGCAATGAAGTGTTTTCTCGACAAGGTGCGTGACAATATCAAGTAATGTACAAACAGTAGTAGGAGATGTTGACTATATTAGGCATCGAATCGTCGTGCGATGATACAAGCGCGGCAGTTGTCAGGGATTGTGTGTTGTTGTCGAGTGTCATTGCCGGTCAGCGAGTGCATGAGGCTTATGGAGGGGTCGTGCCCGAACTCGCGTCTCGTGCTCATCAACAAAACATCGTGCCCGTTGTGAGTGAAGCGATAAGACAAGCAGGCATCGAACGCGGTGACATTGATGCCGTGGCATTCACGCGCGGTCCCGGGTTGCCGGGGTCGTTACACGTCGGTGCCGCATTTGCCAAGGGCTTGGCGTTGGCTCTTGATGTTCCGTTGGTTGACGTTAATCACCTTCACGGTCATGTGCTTGCCCATTTTGTGAAACGCACACCCCAAGATGAGGTACCCCGGTTTCCCTATTTGTGCCTGCTCGTGTCGGGCGGTAATTCACAAATCATACTTGTTAAGTCTCCTCGTGACATGGCTGTGTTAGGGCAAACGATTGACGATGCGGCGGGAGAAGCCTTTGACAAGTGCGCCAAGGTGATGGGTTTGCCCTATCCCGGGGGACCGATAATCGACACCCTTGCCAAGCGGGGTGACCCGATGCGTTTCAAGTTTGCCAAGCCTCATGTAGATGGTTATAACTACTCTTTCAGCGGTTTGAAAACATCGTTTCTCTACACCTTGCGCGATAACCTTGAGCAAGATCCGCAATTTATCGAGCACAACAAGGCAGACCTTGCAGCATCGTTACAACGTACGATAGTCGATATTCTCATGCAGCAGTTCAAACGAGCCGTCAAAGATACCGGAGTTCGTACAATAGCCATCGGTGGTGGGGTGTCTGCCAATAGTGCCGTGCGCTCGGCTGTCGAACAGTATGCCGCGCTACATCACCTTAAAGCATTCATTCCCGAACCGCGCTTTACTACTGACAATGCGGCAATGATTGCGGTGGCAGGTTATTTCAAGGCACTGGACAGTGATTGGTGTGATGTGACAGCGGCACCGTTTGCGCGTGTGATGATTTGAGCAGACGTGTTGTATCAAATAATTGAAGTATATGAAATACAATATAATAGCAATCGGCGATGAGTTGCTCATCGGTCAGGTGGTTGACACCAACTCGTCGGCAATAGCATCGATGCTGTCACCCCATGGTTGGCAGTTGGGCGAGATACGTGTGGTGGGTGACGATGCCGAAGCAATCACTGTTGCCGTGAAAGAGGCTATGCAAGAAACTCGGGTGGTGTTGATGACCGGCGGACTGGGTCCTACACGTGATGACATCACCAAAAAAGTACTGCGTGACTACTTCGGTGGCAGAATGATATTTGACAAGAGTGTCGAGGCTAATTTGGAACGTGTTTTCGCGCGTCGTGGACTTGTGGTGAACAATCTGACCCGTTCGCAAGCTTTGGTGCCATCGTCGTGCCGAGTCATCAACAATCTTGTAGGCACGGCTCCTATCATGTGGTTCGAGCGTAACGACTGTGTCCTCGTCAGCCTTCCGGGTGTGCCCCACGAGGCACTTACCATGATGCGCGAGGTGGTGATACCGCAGTTGCTTGCACGTTTTAATACAGGCGAGAATATCAGGCACCAAACGTTTGTGTTGGCCGGTATCATCGAGAGTCGCTTGGCTGAGGCTTTGGGTGATATTGAGGACGCAATGCCGTCGTGGATCAAATTGGCTTACCTGCCGTCTCCGGGGTATATCAGGTTACGCTTGACCGGTTCTCATGCCGATGTCAAATTGTTGGAACAAGCGATGCAACACGAGGCGACAAGGTTGCGCGAGAGAATGGGACAGTACATTATTGCCGATGAAGACTTGCCCGTAGCCGAGATCTTGGGTCGTGCACTGCGAGAGCGCGGACTGACAGTCGTCACCGCCGAGAGTTGCACAGGTGGAAACATAGCCCATCGCATCACACAAATACCGGGTAGCAGCGACTACTTCAAAGGAGGCATCGTGGCCTATGCCAACGAGGTTAAACAATCATTGCTAGGGGTGCCGGAGGAAATGTTGAGTACTCACGGTGCCGTGAGTGAACCGGTAGTGAGTCAAATGGCGATAGGAGCATGCGAAGCCTTGCAAGCCGACTGTGCCATCGCAACCAGTGGTATTGCCGGTCCCGGAGGAACGACTGCCGGTAAGATTGTCGGTACGGTTTGGATGGCTGTAGCAGTGCGTGGACGGGTTTACTCGCTTATCAACCACTTTCCCGGCAATCGCGACCGCGTCATCGACCGTGCTTCAACCGAGTCGATGCTCATGTTACTCTCGGTGATATGATAAAAGAATTTTAAGGGGGGGATGTGTCTGTGGTGTCCTGCTTTCTGCGCGTTGCTATGATGAAATGTGTCCGTTAAATTTTGCGCTCGGTTTGCACTATGTTGACCTGCGGTCGAAATTAGGCTGCGTTTCGGAAATGCTCAAATAAATTTGGCATTTCGCTCAACTTGCACTAATTTTGC
>CALDIF010000039.1 GCA_937901905.1 uncultured Porphyromonadaceae bacterium
GTAGAGGGTGTAACTCGCCACGTTGGCGGCAGGTGTGGCATCGGTCCACACAGCCCTGAAACTGCTGCTCGTGACCGCTTGTGCCTCGGTCAACTCGGGCACGGCTTTCTCGAGAGCCGCCGTACCGCTCACGGCAACAGTCACGCTCTCGGCTCCGGTGCTGCTCAAGGTGACAGTCGCGCTATGGTCACCGGGCGCTGTGGGCGAGTAGGTCACCGTGACTGTGGCACCGCTCGTCGCGGCAGCCGCCGTGATAGTGGTGGGTGACACCGTGAGGACGTTATCGCCGCTGATGGCGACACCGACCTCGCCGGTGAGGTTGGCACCGGTCACGGTGAATGTGCGGGTGATGGTGGCTCCCACGGTCACATTGTCGAACGCTATCAACGACTCGCTCACTCGCAGGGTGGGACCAGTAGGCAAGGTCACCTCCTTGACCGTGCTCCACTCGCTCTCGCTCTTGTCGGCATTGCTGTTGTATATCGCCTTGACCTTGAACTCGTAGGTGTTACCCGGGGTGAGGTTGTTAACGGTGTATTCCGTTCCGGTAATGCCGGTCACGGTCAGTCCGCCATCATCGGCATTGCCGCCGGTCGAAACACGCCGCGGAGCGTTGCTCGAAGTTACCATTTTGTAGATTTGTGGCAGGCGCATCGTGCTACTCACTGTGGTTGAGGTGGTATAGTTGACGAAGCGTGGACTGGCCACATTGTACAAGATGCGACCGTAACTGCCTGTGGTGATGGTTGCTTTTTCTGACACTATAGACACGGTGATGTCGGTTGCCGACGTGCTTGACGAGAGGCTCTTGTTCGCGGTGGCGCGCAAGTATGAACCGTCACTGAACTTGAAATGCCAAGCACTGCTGCTGCCCTCAAGGGTGAACACACTCACATCGGTGCCGGCAATGTCAATTTGATCGTTCTCAATGTCTACACTTGCGGGACTCAAATAAGTTCCGTTAAAGCCTGCCGCCGCTTTCCCCGCAGTGCCGTCAACGATGATGATTTTGTCACCGTCGGCGAGGTCGGCAGCGTCGGTCACGAGGGCAAAGATGTCGCTCTCGCCGGCTACGCTCTTTTTGTTGACGTAAAGAGTGTAACTTGCCACGGCACCGGCTTCGCTGCCATCGGTCCACGATGCCTTGAAACTCTCGGTCGTGACGGCACTCGCGTCGTCAAGCACCGGTGTAGCCGTTACTAACGGTGCTGCTGTGGCATTTCCCGAGAGGGTTACTGTGACATCGTCGGCACCGGTGCTGCTCAGTGTGAGCGTTGCCGTGTGGGTGCCGGCTGCGGTCGGGTTGTAGGTTACGGTGAGTGTTGCCTGGTTGCTGCTGTCGCGTGTGATTGTTGAGGGACAAGAGAACATGCCGGCATCGGTGCCGGTGATGTTCACGCTGATGTCGGCTGTGAGATTCTCGTATAACACCGTTATCTCGCTCGTGCTCGACTGTCCGACGTAGGCTGCAAACTCTGCCGTCTCGTCGGCAACAATTATAGGTTGGTGATTGGCGGTATCGTAGAGGGTGTGTACACTCTCGGTATTGCTCCAATCACTCATGCTATGCTCTTCGTCGCTCGTTGCCGGGATAGCACGCACCTTGAACGTGTAGTCGGTGTCATCAACGAGGTCGGTCACGTTGTAAGTAGTGCCGGTAATGCCCGTGATGGTGCGTGACGTGGCGGTGGCTCGACGCGGTGCGCTGCTCGACGCGTCGCCCGAGTAGATGCTCGCGCTGCTCAACCACACGCGCTTGCCGCTGCTGACCGATGCTATGGTCACCGTGCTTGACGATGACGTGATGCCGGTGAACACGGCGGTGTACTCGGCATCGCTGCTAGTCAGGGTGAAATTCCGGCTCGCGCTGCCGAGACTGATTGTCATGCTCACGTTGGTGTCGGTGTTGTAGGCTCGTGCAGTGACCTTGACGGTTATAGTGCCCGCCGATGAGTCGAAACTCGGACTGGTCACCGACCCTGTTCGGTTTGATGAGCCCAGGCGAGTATAACCGCTGTCGTTGTTGGTATAACCACTTGTCGTCCATGATGTCGATGAGGTGAAGTCCTCGGTGAGTAGGGCAGTGCTGCTCCCTTCGACGGGATTGATTTGCAACTCGTAGGTCGCGGCGTTTGCCACGCTGCTCCAACTTGCGGTAAACCCACTTGATGTGACGTCGGTCGCCGTATTGAGTGCCGGAGCGTCAAGTGGGTCGGTCTCTCCACGCATGTACCAGAACGACACGCTCTTGTCACTACTGTTGATATTAATCTCGGTGAGAGGTTGACCCATATACCCGGCACCGCCACTCGCCAACGAGCCGCTTGCCGTCATGTTGAGTTGTGCTGCCGGCGTACTGGTGTCGCTGAGTTCGTGGTTTGTCTCGCCGAAGCAGTCTTTGGTCTCGTTGGAGGTGCTCAACTCGTTGTCGGCGGGTATAACCGTGAATAACTGTATCGCTTGGTTGTTGGGCGTGTTAGCACTCCATCGGCTCGCGATGTAGGTGAGGTGCAGCACGAGCATTCCCTCGTCCTTGATATAAGCGTCCCAACCGCTCTTGACACGGTTCTCAAGGTAATAACACTCATTGCTGTTGAGCGGACTTGTCACCTTGTAAGACACGTCGTTGCCGGTGTTCCACTTGGGTAGGGTGTATAGGTGGTTCTCAACGGGAGTGGAAGGCGTGTGCCAGCCCATGAATTCCTTCTCGTAACTGTTGTAGCCGATAGGGGTGTAACCGTCGTTGTTATATGAGCCGCTACACATGATGTCCCAGTTACCCATGCCGTAGTAGTCGTTCTCGTAGGTCGTTTCATAGAAGTCGGGCAAGCCCATACAGTGACCGAACTCGTGGCAGAAGGTTCCCACACCGTCAAGTTGGGTTTCGCTGTCACCGTTTAACTCGTTGAATACGGCAAATTTGTCGATTTTCTTGCCGTTGCGGGTGCGTGCTCCTGTTCCGTCACCGTACTGCTTGCCGGCAGTGAGATTCCACTGGCAGGGTCAAATCTGCTCGTCGACACCGGTCTGTGCCTCGCCACCGCCGGCATACACCACGATACACACGTCGGCCTCGCCGTCGTTGTCGTTGTCGTAGTTTGCCCAGTTGATGTCGTTACCCGCCTTGTCGATAGCATCGCCCACCATCTTGGCGACACCCACGTCGTCGCCGTTGCTGTCGTTGCCGCCATAGGTAGCGCGAGTGCCACTCAGCGGGTAGGGTCCGTACACATCATACTGCGGTCCGTATTGTCCGTTACTCTGGTCGTAGAAGTATTTGTAAGCACTCTTCTCGGTTGTTGAGGTGTATTGGGTGACAAACGCGCTCTTGCTGTTCTTGAACGACACGTTGCTGTATTCCACCAATATCACGGGTATTTTGGGTGTGCCGGTTTGAGGAACCTCCGGATCACCGGCGGCGCGTCGCGGACCGTTGCCGCCACCGGCGGTGTGTAGCCGTCGCGCCATGTTGCGCGCGGCATTTTCTTGCCCGGCGCGAACACGTGGCGATGCAGCCTTGATGGCACTTACAGTCATCATGTCGCGGTTCATGTTCAAGAATGACAGTTCGCCCACACTGCGGTTAGAGGCGCTGTGGGCAATTACTGCGCTTGCACCGCTTGCCGTGCGATAAACGTAGTCTCCGTTAGAGGCTTGCATTGTCGGTAAGCCATCATCGGTAACCCACGTGTGATGCCACTCATCACCTGCCATACGCAGTGAGATGGTGGTGCCGTCACTCTGGGTCACGGTCTTGGTTAAGCCCGGTTTGACGGGTACTGCGCCTGCCGTTGCCCACGCGAGGGCAGCAACAAGCACCGTAAATAACAGTTTTTTCATAATTATCAGGTTTTGTTATAGGTTTTCAGATGTACGGTCAATTCGGAACATAGTGCAAATTGATGTGATTTTGTAAAGTTTGCAAATGTACTGAATAATTATTAAACATCAAAATCAAAACGCAAGGTGATACTGCATCTTCCTATATTTCGCCCTCACGGGCTGTCCGTGGGTCACGCTGCGCTCCACCCTCGGTTTCCTATACCTTGCCCCCGCAGGGCATGACAATAACACGGGCGAGGTCGTCGAACTTGACGACCTCGCCCGTGTTATATAAGGGCTTTATGTTTCTCAAGATGTTATTCTTCCTCGTGGCGAGGAGCATTAAAGCCCTCTTGCGTGAGGATATAGTCAAGAATAACGTTAACATCGGCAACGTTGACCTTGGTATCGCGGTTCACGTCGTACTGATGATATTCCGTAGGATCTTGCTCGGTAGTCGTGAACTCTGCCGGTTCGCTCCAATCGCCGGTGACACCGTCGGTGTATACGGCTTGCACTTGATAGGTGTAAGTGCGACCCGGAGCGAGTCCCTCTAAGGTGTAGTGGTCGTCGGTGATGCCGGTGATGTCAATCACCTCGTCGTCAATCTTGTTTACGCGCTTGCGTGCACCTGACGTTGTCGCTTCGCTATCGCTCTCGATGTGAGATGTAGCGTGCAAATTGTAACTCACTACGTTGTCCACTGCGGTCCAACGTGCGGTGAACGTGGTGGCTGTGATGTCGTCGTCGCTGCTCTCGATGATGTCGGGCACGTTGTGCTCGATGGGAGCCGGAACGATGGTGGCGGTGACAGGGATTACCGTGTTGTCAATGCCGTCGTGCATCAGGGTGATGTTACCCGCGTAGTCGCCGAGCGACAATGCCTCGGTGTCAATCGTTACACTCAACGTACCGCCTGTTGGGGGCAAGAATGTGCCGGCAGGTGTTACCTCGGCACCTTCAATGACGAGTCCGTCATCGGCGAGCACGGTAATCTCGGTTGTCAGGTCGGTACCCGTCACCTCAACGCTGAGCGGGTCAACCGTCGCGCCCGCGGTGACTTCACCGAACTCAAGCGTTGTCGGGTTTGCACTGATTGCCGGGTTAGGAGTGACCTCGTCTTGCAATGTGGTAACGTGTGAACCCTCGACCCACTCACTCTCGCTGTCGTCGGCATAGATGGCCTTGACCGCGTAGGCATACTCGGTATCGGCAGTCAAACCCTCGACAGTGTATTGAGTGTCGGTGATGTCGGTAATCATGCGACTGCTCTCGTCACCTGTCTCGCTCGCGCGACGCGGCGCATTGTCGGCGACTGTGCCGGCATACAACTTGAGGTCGGTGATAATCATACGACTGCGATTGGCCGTGTTGGCAAACTTGACTTTGCCACCGCTCGTGCATGCGAGTGAAGCGGTGAATGTTTGCTCGGTGCCGTCGGTCACGGTGAAGTTCTCGGTGTTGTTGCCCACGCTCACTGTGATCGGTACATTGGTGTCGGTGTTGTAGCACTTGGCTGTGAATACGGCGGTGACCGTTGTCACGCCGGCGGGCAATGTCAGTGCGGGCGATGTGAGATAGCCTGTGCCGGCACTCTTACCCACGCGAATGCCACCCGAGTCCTTGTATAGAGTGGAACCGGTCCAACCGGCATTCTCCATGTACATGTCGAGCGAACTGCTGATGTCGTTATTGGCTGCACCGTTGAACTTGGTGGTGGGGAATGACTCGGAGAGCAGCAGGGTCACTGCGTCGGGGTCGTATTTCCCGACACGCAGGGTGTAACTCTTGATGTTCTCGGCAGGTGTTTCATCGGTCCACTGTGCGGTGAACGAGTTGGCGGTAATGCCGATTGCCTCGCCCGGTACGGGAGGATAGGTTTCCAACGGCGGCTCATCAGCCTTCATATACCACAGGGTTGTAGTGCCGTCCGCGTAGTTAATCTCGGTGAGCGGTTGTCCCATGTACGAGCCGGTAAACACCTTTGCAGCCGGAGTACTCCGGTCGGTCAACTCATGGTTATCCGTTCCGAACAGGTCACCTGACAGTGATGAGTGAGAAAGCGTGTTGTCGGCGGGAATGATGGTCATGCGCTGCTTGCTGGCAGTGTTGTTGACCGTGTTGTTGTCCCAATAGGTTTGTGCGAACGTCACGTGGGTCACCAACAGACCGTCGTCCTTGATATAAGCGTCCCAACCCTGGCGCTTGCGAGTTTCCAACACATAGTACTCGTTGGTGTCCTTAGTGTTGGTCATCTTGATTGCCACCTCGCTCGCGTCATTCACGTTGTTGGTGTAGGGCAGGGTATACCGGGTGTTCTCCTTGGGGGTGACATAGTCGAGCCAGCCCATGAAGTTCTTTTCGTAGGCGCTGTAGCCGATGGGGGTGTTGCCGTCGTTGTTATAGCAACCGTAGTCCATCAACGACCATGAGTCCATGCCGAAGTTGGGGTTGTTGGTGTTGCGAGTGTCATAAAAGTCGGGCAGACCCAGGCAGTGGCTGAACTCGTGGCACACGGTGCCTATACCGTCGAGCACGCTCGAACTGTCGCTGCTGCCGTTCAACTCGTTGAACACGGCGAACTTGTCAATCGTGATGCCGTTGTAGGTGAGGGACTTGCCGTAATCGCTGCTTGTGAGATCCCACTGGCAGGGCCACACGCTGTCGGGCACAATACCGTAAGCCTGTGCCTCGCCAACGCCGGCATACACCACGATAACAACGTCACACTCGCCGTCGCCGTCACCGTCGTACAGCGTCCAGTCAATCCGGTCCTTCATGGCGACACATGCCTCGCCCACCATGGTGCCGACACCCTTGTCATAGCCATAGGAGTCGTTGCCACCATAGGTTGCACGAGACTTGGTGAGTGTCACGGGACCGTACACATCGAAGTGGGGGTCGTACAGGTTCTTGCTCTGGTCAAGGAAGTACTGGCGTGCACTCGCTTCGCCTGTCTCATATTGCTTCTTGAACACGTCAAGACCGTGGTTGCTCTTGAATTTGACTTCATCATTGTATTGCACGAGAATCACCGGAATGCGGTTGGTTCCCATTGTGGGCGTTTGACCCGCCCTGCGAGCCACTGCGGCGCGCGCGCGACGTGACTCGGACGCACTTGTCTCAATCGCTGTCATCGTTAACTTGTCGCGATTGGTGGCAACAAATTGTTGCTCGGCTGCGTCACGGCCGGCTGCGTCATGGGCGCGCACGGCGGTGATGCCGTTTGCGTCGCGATAATAGAAGTTGCCGTCATCAGCGCGTGCAACGGTGAGACCGTCGGTCGTGAGCACGCTGTGATGCCACTCGTCGCCCGCTGCGGTGACGGTGATTGTCGTGCCATCGCTTTGTGTGACCGTTTGAGTCCCACGTTTGGCAGGCACTGCGCCCGCGGTGACGGCAAGTGCCGTTGCAAGCGTCATTGCGATTAGTTTCTTCATAAAATCTGTCTTAATTGTTATTAAGGTTTTAATGGTTGAGTTCTTTAAAGTGCTGCAAAGGTAATATTTTATTTTGAATAAATTCATTAATATCCGTTTAAACCGATAATTTTATTTGGTGGGAGTTTACTGCGCCAGTGTCGCGAGCAAAGCCTCGGCGAGCAAAATACCTTGCAACTCGTAACCGCCGTCTAACTGATGCAAGTGGTCCTTGCCGTTCATCAGTCCGGCTCCTATCCATCGCGATGCCGCGCCGTTGCCGCCTGCCACTGCATATAAGTCCCATGTGGCGATGTGATGCTTCTTGCCGTATGCCAAAATGATGTCGCGCACCTGTTTAACCGCAGGATTGACCGCGTAACTGCTCACCGTGCTTGTCACTGTCTTGAAGCGGGCACGTTTGCCGCGACCGGTCTTGACCCGCTTGCTCACCTTGTGGCTCACGTGTTTGTGACACTCCATGGGAGTGGTGAGCAATATCCGAGCCGACGGGCACTCGTGTTGCAGCGATTTGACCAATTTGTCCAAACTGCGCTCCACACCGTCGAGCGACCCGAATGCCTCGTTGGTGCCCAACGATACTATGATGAGTCGTGGCTGCAACACTGTGGATAACGTGGCTGCAAAGTCGGGAATGCGGTTATAACTTGATGCGGTCGCTCCGTTGTTGCCTATCGTATGCACCATCACGCCGCGAGTGTCATTTTCAACCACCACTCCCCACAGGTCGCTCGTGCCACACGGCACGGTGAGGTCAACGCTGTTCATGGCTCGCTCCAAGTCGTAGCGTGACGTGTAGTCGCTTGTTTGACGGGCAACGATGACGCGTGTCGTGTCCACGCGAGCCGTTTCATATCCGCCGTGCGGAGCGTGTACCGCAGTGACGCGTGTGTAGCGGTCTTCATTGCCGGTGGTGGCGATGTGCAACGTTGTGAACGACGAGTCGGGATAGTGGGCGGTGACACCGGTCAGCCCCATCTCGGCACTCCACGAGCGTGACAACAGGCGAGCCGTGGCTGCCGGCTTGCGACTGCTGCTCAAGGTGTAGTCGGCAGGTTGATTGGTGCCGGCAATGCGCAACACGGGTAACAGTCCGCGACCGCCGTTACCCCATTGCTCTTGCATGGCAATGCGCAGTTGTGCCGTCATGGTGCCTGCCTGAATGTGACTGTCACCGATGTGAACAACTTGCCATTTGCCGTCCTGCCACGACTGAGGCGTTGTCAACGATGTGCGCAATGCGTCCCAGTCGGCACCGTTGAGCACAATGTGATTGGCTTCATCGTTGATGAAGTCAATTTCCTGAGCCGATGCACTCATCAGCGTGAGCACCGTTATTATAAAGGTGGTGATTTTTTTCAACATTTTGCAAAGTTACTATTTTTCTCGTAAATCTCACGTAAATCTCTGTAATTCGTGTAATTCGTGAAATTCGCAGTTAATTTCTTGTCCGACCGGGCACACGGTATGAGCAGATGGGTCGGCTTTCAGCCGACTTCACCCTCATTCACCCTGCCCACGGTGGAGCGCAGCGACACCGTGGGTTACACAGATTACTCGCCCTTCGGGCGAGACGATGTTGCAGTTACCCGTTCTCCTCGGAAGAGACCGTGAGGGCGGATTATCTCGCATCAACCTCTCATAAAAACATCGCTCTTCCCCGGTTGAGGGGAAGAGCGATGACATACGGTTTCACGACCGGTGCTTACTTGCGGATACCGAGTTCCTTGCGGGCGATAATCGCGCGATAACGCTCAATGTCGATGCGCATCAAGTAGTTGAGCAACTTGCGACGCTTACCGACGAGCATCTTCAATGCACGCTGAGTCGTATAATCTTTCTTGTTGACCTTGAGGTGCTCGGTCAAGTGGGCAATACGGACTGAGAATAATGCTATCTGCGCTTCAGGTGAGCCGGTATCAGTATTGCTTTTGCCGTAGGTGCCGAAGATTTCTTTCTTTTTCTCTGAATCTAAGTACATTACGTTGTTATTAATTTGTTTTTCGCAAAAATGCGACTGCAAAGATACGATTTTTTTTTGAAACGGCAAACGCTCACGCCGTTTTTGCTTCAATTTCACTCAAAATGAGCCTGTCTGACATCATAGCCGTTCATGAAGTCGATGGCT
Source organism: uncultured Porphyromonadaceae bacterium (assembly GCA_937901905.1). Lineage (GTDB taxonomy): Bacteria > Bacteroidota > Bacteroidia > Bacteroidales > Muribaculaceae > Sodaliphilus. The sequence continues at coordinate 9,391 of CALDIF010000039.1, forward strand.
GTCATGCGCCGTTTGCCTGCCGGTTGCAACTCATCGATGCGTAACCACCCGTCGCTACCGGCAACCCACAGTTGCTTACCTCGCACGATGATTGCGCCCGGGCGGTGATACCGTTCGGTGCCCGGCAACCACTCGACCACCTCGGGAGCCGTGGCAAACACTTTCACCTTAACGGCGACATTGTCACTGCCAACCAGCGTGGTCCACGCTGCCGGATACGGGGACAAACCGCGCACGAGATTGTGCAAGGCGTGCACTGTGCGAGTCCAATCAAGTCGGCACGTCGCGGTAAAAATCTTAGGTGCCGGGCTTGCCGCTATGCCTTGAGTTATCATGTGGGACTGGGGCATCGCGGTTACGGTGCCGTTGG
>CALDIF010000040.1 GCA_937901905.1 uncultured Porphyromonadaceae bacterium
CGTTAATAATAAAAGCATACGCCGCAAAATCGGTAATGTTGGCACATTAACACCGGATGAAGCCCGAAAAGAAGCAATTAAAACATTGGCGGAACTTGCAAAAGGCGTCAACGTGAACGCTGAAAAGAAAAAAGATAAATAAGCCTGTTACACGAAACTTTAATGAAATATAATCTATGCTGCTAGTTCAACTCGTTGCTTTCGATTATGGTATTTATAAAGGTTAAAACCACAAGATATTAAAGTGAACTCTAAAATTACACTTTCCAAGCCTTTTCTAAAAGCTCTTTTGTATGATTTATCCCATTTCATTACACCAAAAGTTCCTTCAGCCTGAATGCTTCGATTCATACAAAGTAAGGCGCCTTGAATAGAACAAAGATTATCTAATACTTCCTGATGATCTTGTGTTAGTTCTCTATTGAGTTGGATGGTTCTGTTGTTTTTTGCTCTAGGACAGCATTGTTCTTTGTGTTCGCAACCTTCACAACTCTCACATTCGTAGATTTCTTCAGTTCGCCCATATTGGTTTCCTTTTACAGGTTTCTCGCATTTAAAGTTAAATTTTTTGCCAGCAGGGCATATTAAATTACCATCTATATCCTTTTCAAAATTTACTGCTCTATAAGGATTTTCCTGATATTTTTTGTCTTTTATGAGGAACTTACACCTTTATAATTTTGTGCCACAAATTGATTATATCACTATGCCACAGACAAAATACAATCTTCACCTGAAAGGCTTCGTCGGAGGTTACGACTTCGACCGCGACTATGTGGACTATGTGCTTGCCAAGAACGATGGAAAGCCGGTCCACGTGCTGATTGACAGCCTCGGCGGTTCGCTGGCGACCGCCCTCTCCATCGCCTCGGCGTTCAAGCGTCACGGCGATGTCACCGTCCACTTCGTGGGAATGAATGCCAGTGCCGCAACCATCGCCTCGCTCGGTGCCAGGCACATCAGCATCGACGCATCGGCCATGTACCTCGTGCACAAGTGCAGCGCGGAGTTTTTCGAGTGGGGCAACCTCAATGCCGACCAGCTCGCAACTGTCCGCGACAACTGCGAGGCGGCAATCCGCGACCTTAACAAACTCGACAACAATGTCGCCTCGATGTACTCCGCCAAGTGCAGCAAGCCCGAAGCAGACCTACTCGACCTCATGCGTGAGGGCGGCTGGCTCACAGCGAAAGAGGCGAAGGCATGGGGATTTGTCGATGAGATAACCGACCTCGGCGAAGCCAAGCCGGTACTCACCGACGCGGTGGCTTCGGCGATGGCGGCTGCCGGTATGCCCATCCCCAATGTGCCTACGGACGGCAAGGAAACGCCCTTCGCGCGATTCCTCACCGCCATTGCAGCCTTTTTCAAGCCGAGCCACAACGAGGAAATCACCAAAGAAGAAAACAGTCATAACAACAATCCATCAATCAAACCATCCACAACCATGTGCCAGTCTCTTTCGCTCCTTGGCGAAGTCCTCAACATCGAGGGCTTCGCTGTGGACGAGGACGGTGTGACGCTCACGGCGGAGCAAGCCATCGCCGTGGAGCGGGCTATCGCTGAACGCGACAAACGCAACACCGAACTCGCCGAACAGCTCAATGCGGTGAAAAAGTCCCCGGCGGACACTTCCACCGCTGTTATCAACGATGGCAAGGCGGACACTCACCAACCCCTGAACGAGGTGGAGAGTTTTGCCCGCACTTGCAACAATGCCCGTGAACTGTTCAATCAGCTTCCCTGACAGAACACTCTTTTTGCTCACTATCAACTACAACACACTATGGCAGGAAAATTTCAATTCACCCCGGAGGAGTATCAGCACGCGGCAATCAAGTACCGCAAAGACCTGCTCATGCTCCCCATTATCGGTTGCCAAGACACCCTGCAACACATGACAGGGCGACCCGGCATCCGTTACAAGGAATCCGTGGGCACCATCAACGCTGATGCCCAGTTCGCTCCCTACAAGTCCACGCGACGCGCTGACGTGAACCTCACGCTCAGTCACCGCACGCTGGAGACGTTCTTCGGCAACGTAGTCCTTGACTTCGAGCCGAACACCGCCATCTCCACGCTGCTCGGCACCGGCGCAACGAAGGGCGACGGTCAGATGACCACGCCCACCGCGCTCCACGTGCTCGCGCTCATCGCCAAAGGCTTGTCCTCGCACCTCAATGACGCTATCTGGAACGGCGTGCGTGACGCTGACGGCGACACCACCGCCGACCTGTTCAACGGCTTTGACACCATCACGCAAATGGAAATCGATGCCGAGAACATCAGTGCAGCCAACAAGAACTACATGAAGCTCACCGAGGAAATCACCGTGGGCAACGCCCTCGATGTGGCAAAGGAAATCCTCTATTCGCTCGACCCGCGTCTGCGTGCGCAAGACCTCAACCTGTACTGCTCGCAGGACTTCGCCGACAAGTACAATGAGGCCATGCTGCTCACTCATGGAGGCATCAACTTCTATAACCAGTTCAACCAGAACTCGGTTGAGGGAAGCAATGGTCGCTTGCACATCATTCCGCTCTACAACAAGACCGACAGCAAGTTTTTCCACGTCACGCCAAAGAGCAATATGCTCGTGGGCTATGACCAGATGGGCGACATCGAGAGCGTCATGGTCAAGGAGTACGCGCCCTTTGTGCTGACCTACATCGCCACCATGTTCTTCGGCGTGCAGTTCGAGAGCATCGACTACCGCACCCTCAAAGTCATCGAACTGGCAGCGTGATGTTCCTCGTTAATCGTTATTCTTTAATCGTTAATCACGAAGTAAAATCATGGCAACGAATTGCACATCAATACTCAAATCGCTCGCTTGGTGTCAGGGAACGCCCGAACTCCCCGGCATCAAGCGCCGCATCTACTACATCGGAAAAGACCAGATCGTCAAGTGGCCCACGTTGTCGCACGACAACCGCGGGCGACTGACCGCAGCGGCTTACGCGGGGAACTTCGTTCTCGCAGCCGATGCCAACTGGAAGTACATCGACATTCTGCCCGACAAGTCGCAGCTCACCAGTGAGGCGCAGGGTGAATACCCCAGCCAGACGCAGCTGAACAAGCTGACCGCCGTTCACCCCGGCGTGGGCGTGGAGGCTTCGGCTCTCGCAGCCTTTGTCAACAACAACGACTGTGTTTTCCTCGTCGAGACCGTCAGAGGCAAGTATCGTGTTGTCGGCAGCGAGTCGTGGCAGGTCAAATCGACCGTGGCGCAAGACCTCGGTCAGGGACCTACCGGCACCACCAGCACCACGCTCTCGGTGGAAGCCACCGACGAGTGCCCGGCTCCGTTCTACTACGGCAAGATCGAGACCGAGGACGGCATCATCCAGCCCGAAACGGCTTCACAGCAGAACAACGGCGATACCGCCGGCTACGAGTACAACGGCACGACCTACGATAACTTCAGCGGCTATATTGATGCTATCGCAGCAGATACCGGCAAGACTCCTGCCAGTGTAGAGGCGGAGTTTTACTCGCTTGTCGTAGAGAATGCCGGCGACTATTCGCTCGCCGCTGACCAACTCAACGAGTCTGCCGCCATCTGGAAAGCACAGGCTTCGCAAACCAATCCTTAATGGCTGTCACCAATGGCTGACAGTCATACGCGGGGAGAGGGAACTTCCGTCGACATGGGAGAGGTGCTGCGCGACATCACCTTTCCCACCGCCGACCTTAGTTCCCTCGACTTTTCCGGCGGAGCTGCACCCCGGAGCCGCGCCCAACAAAAGGATTTGTTTGCCGTGCAGCAGCGCAAGGCGTGGGACAAATCCACCGAGGCACGGTGCGATTTCTCCTACAAGTTGCGCCTGACCCGCCGAAGCAACGTGAACTTCATTTCCATCTGGCAGAAGTCGGTCTATGGCCGCACGCTCACCGACATCAAGGCTGACCCCGATATGGTGCCGTTCTTTGCCGACAGCATCGTGCCGGTCATCAAGGAAATGCTCGGCTACCACCTGCACAACGGCAGTTGGTGCATCTGCACCTCGCCGAAACGACGGCACAAGGTCAAGAACTTTGCCACGCTCATCAGCGAGGAAATCGGGAGCCAACTCGAAATCCCGTTCTACGAGGACGTGGCGTTTTGCCACACCAAGCAACGTGTGAACGCAGTTTTTGAACTCAATGTGCTGCCCAAAGAACCCAATGTCATCGTTTTTGATGACTTTGTGACCACGGGGCAGACTTTGCTCGCTATGAAGAAACTGCTTACTCCTCTGGGATTCAATACAGTATATTTCACTTGCGTGAACAATAAGTTATAATCCTAAATATCAGTTCATTAAACATTCTCCATTAAACATTAAGCACGAAGTTTATTATGAACCAAGAATTTACAAAACAAATACAAGATTGGCTGAATTTGCCCCATGAGCAGCGCGACTACGCCAAAGGCGCACTCTACTTGCTTCAACTCACGGGCAACCAAATCCAGTACCGCAATCTGATGGCGAACCCGAAACGGAACGCCGCCTTTATTGAACGCCAGTTGCAGAAACGGCTCTCGTTCCGCTTGCAGCAGCTCACCCACGCACAAGTCGAGGAAATGCAGAGGCAGGTGGACGTGATTGTGGAAACCAAACTCACGCCCAACACCGGCGAGAGTTTTAAGCAGGGCAAGCGTGACGACCACGACCGGCTGCCCGACGAGATACAGGCTCTCTACGTTGAGAACCTGGGCATTGTACAACGGATGCGAGAACTCCACCTGCGGCTACGCTCGCTCTCAACCGAGGACAATCCGGCTCGCGACTGCGACCGTTATCCTTTTCTCAAAGAACTTATCGACCTCGACAAACGGCTGCACTCGAACTGGGAGACCTACGACCACTACACAGGCAGCGATGGTGCAGCGGTCATGGAGGCTGATGCCCGTGAGGTGAGCCGAAATGCGGTCAGGC
>CALDIF010000041.1 GCA_937901905.1 uncultured Porphyromonadaceae bacterium
CAAAGGTCACTATAAAATCACAAACCACGAAGACGGCCTTTTTCGCACGGATACAATCAATGGGCGAGCCACACGGCAGTTTCTACAAATTTAAAGCCCCGGATCGCGTCAAGCGTTCCGAGGCGAATGTGACTATTAACTGAATATTCAGAAACAAACTCCACAATCGTATTCGTAAAGACACTCATCTTCAATGCATTCTATTGAAATTACTTTGTTATCTTTAAATGTGATCTCAGATGTTTCTCTAAAGAGCCCACCCCAATCTGACCAAGAATAAAAGTTGACTGTGGCTCTATTGTCTTTAATTTCTGCAAATGGTAAAATATCAATACCCTCGAATGGGTTTGTCCCAATTTCTATGGGTAAAGGTGTATATTGAGGATTGATTCTCCTAAGCTCCACATCAGAAAAAATCCAAGTACGTCTAATATAACCACCATGCCAAAATGTAGGTAAGATAGTTGGTGATAAGTGATACATTAAGGCTTGCCATGCGCCCATGGCTGTTGGTTCTATTTCAATGTCCTCAAATTCTTCTAAGACATCATGTCTATTAATGAAAGGGCGTTTATTAAGGATACGAATTAAATCCTCTTTTCCATTATATGTATAGAATGACGACTCATCTCCCATACCGAAATGATTCGCTATCCTTAGGAGAAACTTAAACCCTTTTTTTAAATGAAAGCAGTTGAGCGTTTCATTTAATTGATAGAGGTTTTCTTGCTCACCGCTACTTACAATTCTATTTACAGCTCTAACGAAAGCTTTTCCATTTCTTTGAAATTCATTATACTTGCTTTTCATTTTGTAAGGTTATATTTCGTACATTTCTTGAAGTTCGGAGTAGAAATTGATTAGCGAACGTTGCAGGTCGATGCTTGCTCTAATACCTTTTCGGGAAAAGGATTTATCCGTATATCGATACGAGTAAGTAGCCCCAACCTTAAACTGGGGAAACATCTTGTTATCTCGACATCTACACCTCATAGTCGTTACATCATTATGCCGTTCAATTTTGCCAATCCAAGATGTGATTCGAGGTCGTCCCAATTATTGTAGGCCTCGTCCTTGAATGTTACCATAAGATTGTTGATGTCAGTGATGTGAGGCGATTCGTTTTTGCCTGCCGCTAACAAACGTTTCTTCAGTTCGGGACACATAAAAGTGAGAATGTTACTTAAAACAAACTGTTTTTTCTCGTAGTCGTCAAAGTAAACATCTTCACTTTCTTCGACCTTGCGCAATTCATCAACCAAGAACAAGCCGAGTTTCTCGGCACTTTCAATAGAAAGCAGTTCACCCGCATGACCATGTAACCAATCAACTTCCGGGATTGCTGCGCAAAGTCGGTCGGCGGTTAATATCCGCGTCTTCTCAATGCGGTGCATATACATCACGTCGGTTTTAATGAAATGGCTCTTGGTTAGCGTTCCATTGGGACGTTTGTATTGATATGGGTAGCCGCCGAAAAAGCCGCCCCACACGATGCCGTTAATATCCTGCTCGACTTGCACCATGACAAACAAGTCTCGGTGATTGACTTCTTGCCAATTCCACACAGTCCAATCGAGAGGATCGGCATGGTCGCGTGGGATTATACCTTTGTACTGCGCAAAGTAGTTTTCAAAACCGGCTCGTTTGAAGCCGGAGATAGTAGGGTTCCACCGCAAAATGTGTACCCTGCGTTGACGAGGTGATACTCCATAGTTGAGAAATTCACCTCTATCCATGTTAATGTATCCGCCCATATTATTACGATTTGTGTTGCATTTATTTAATAATGATTTCTTCTTTGCGGTCCGGGTGAAAGAAATTCATGTACTCCTCAACGGTGATACCTGCTTCGATGGTTGCGTCCTCGATGGACTTTTTCTCAACTTGGAAGGCAAATTTGGCTTGCCAATATTTGCCTTCATCGGGGTCATCAATCAACATATCCCATGCCGAGCCCTCGTCGCCATTGACACGGTGAATAATTTGTTGGGCGGCGGTGTGCTTTGCGACAAGTTGCAAGTGGTCGCCTTTGCGGCCGCGTTCCAAATTATGTTCGAGGTCATTGCATTTCACGTTGATGGCAATGGGATTGTGAGAGTAGGCAATGCGTTGCACATAGTCGAGGTATTCCTCATCCTCGCTATGTGTTAGCAAACGCAATGCGTCAACCACTTCGGGCTTGATGCCGGCCTTGAGCAGGTCGTCAAAAGTCCAGTCGGTATCTTCTACTACATCATGGAGCAATCCTGCGACAATCTCGTTCTCATTGTTGCCTTTCATGGCAACAGTGAGCGGATGCAGGATTACAGGCTTTCCGTCAAGGTCGCGCTGTTCTTTGTGCGCCTTGATCGCAATTTCAAGCGCAAGCTCCACTTGCGATGCTTGAGCAATATTTTCGAGATTGTTCACGATGTATTCTTTTTTAAGAGCCAAAACCAAGGAGTTAAAATGGACGAAGACAAAAAAGCATAAAAACTCCTTGTTTGTGGTTTTGGACTCTGTGGTTATTTATTTCTTGTTTCGCTTAATTTTGATAGTCAGGCGAATTTGATTTTCAGGATGCGTGTCTTCGTTGATTTTGCTGATGCGGCACTCGAATGTGTCGCTCCAACCCATTTCAAGGAAGGCAGCGATGGTTTCATTTTTGGTGCGAGGAATGTAACCGATGCAATAGTCATCTTCCTGCTCCTTGTCGTTATACACTACCGCTACGGCGTTTGGGTCGTGGCGGTTGTCGGCGTCGAGCACCAGTTGAAGCACGGTTCCCACTTTGAGTTTGTCCCACACTTCGTCAGCGTCGTGATACATACGACCTGCCAAGTGGCAATCCATGAAAAATTTCTTCTTTGCTTCCATAATTCCGTCGTTTTTTTTAAGTTTTACGTTAGTTTGATGGTGCAAAGTTAAGAGTATGTTGTACCATAACTCGGTACGAGAAGAAACTTTTTTCAAAAAATGTCAAATATTCTCATTTTTTAGGTCATTTTCGTACCTATTCAGGGCATCTTGCAGCCAACTTTGTATCTCGCGCGCGAGAGTGACGGGGCGAATGACCTGCAGCCATGCACCGCGTGAGAGCAGGTGCGCCTTGAAGTCGGTTGTCGGTCGCAGGTAAAGGCTGAAATCGGTGTAGCCATCGCCGGTTTTCAGCACCTGCTGCGAGTGATGCAATGGTAGGTCGCGCAGATAGTGCTGCTCCAGTCCGTAGGCACGCAGCACAATACGCACCGGTTTGCTTCCGTCGCCCACCACTACACCGAAGCACTCGTCGAAGAACTTCGCCGCATCAAACGAGGGGTCAAGCGTAAAGCGAGTGTCTTCCAACTCAATCTTCTCGATGCGGTCGAGCGAGTAAATGGCAAACGACTCGCCGTTAATCTTACTGCCGTGCTTGTGATGGGTGCTTTTCATCGTCACAAGTACATACCACCGACGGCGGAACAACTTCACACAATATGGTGCTGCCGAGAACGCCGTGGCAGTGTCGGTGCCATATCGGCGGTAAGTGAGCATGATGCGACGGTTCTCACGCATCGCCTTGATGAGTTGCTGCAACTTGTCGTCGCCCGATGGGATGCTTTCCAACAATATGCGGCTGTTCAGCGCCATGTTCTCGTCGAGCATATTGCTCACGCTCATGGTCGAGAACAACCAGTTCTGCACGCTATCCTCGTTGAGCACGTCCTTGTTGGCGATGAAGTATCGGTAGCCGTCGTGGCGGTCGCAGTCGATGATGATGCCGAACATATCAAGAATTGCGTCGCGGTGTCGGTTGAACGTCGTGCGTGAATACTCCGTTCCATCGTTGCCGGAGCGTCGTTGCCATAGTTCGCCCAGCTCGGCAAAGGTTATTTTGTCATAACGGTTAATCGTCTCAATCAACCAAATATACTCCTTAAACAGTCCCGGTATCGTCATAATCAGCGATTAATTATTTACTTTATTGATAAACATTTCAACATCTGCCATGCGGAATTCATGATTATATCTTTCAGAAATAGGTTCAAGTTCACTTTTGAGGTATTCCATTGAAGGCTCACCAAATATTGAGAACAGTTTTCTTGTGCTGTTTATAATATGCTTACCATTTGCCTGTACATGATATACCATTGCTTTCCTAAAAAACAAAGTGCCATATAGCACAGCATATTTGACGGCTCGTTGTGCTATTGCCATAAACTTGTCTGTCGTAGGTATTTTTGAATGTTCACAGAAATTGACGAATCTCTGATATGCGTTAGCTCCTTCGTTATAAATACTGTTATCAAGACTCTGGTAAAGTTTTTTTTGTATACAGCTAATCTCAATACTGTCAATACCCTCTATTTGATAGTTCCATCTGTTGAGTGTACATATCTCTAAAGAAGCAAAGATGAATATAGAGAAATAGTTCAAATCATCAATCGTTATAAGGCGATTGTTTGTTTGCACCTGTTGAGCTTGACGTTTATCAACCAGCTTTATATATTTGGCCAAGGCTGAATTAGAAACTTGAGCTATACTTTTAACATCTTTTTCTTTGATTGTTCTTGTATAACTACTATGTGTTTCACGCGAATAACTTGAGTCTGCGTTACCTTCTTCCTCTTCGTCCATTTGCTCTTCAAGCGATTGGTCTATCTCTTTAATCTTTCGACGGACACTGTCTTCTATGCATTCAATAAGTAGTGAAGACCTGTCTTTGAATGCCGAACCTTTATTAGAGACTTGATTGTTATCGAGTTCGGGATTATAGTTAAATTCTGGCAGTGAATTGTCTTTCTCTTTAGTGCCATTGTAAGACGAATGCACATCTTTATGTGAGGTTTGGTCTTGTTCTACCATACCCACCATTATGTCCGTTAGGATTTCAGCAATCTCTAATCCATTGAAACCATCGTTTTCGATTTGGGATATAATACTATTAATGCTTCGGGACTCTTTTGAAGGATTTGTTGCCTCCAATTCTTTGGTCATGTTTATAAACACCTTATTAGAAATGCAGGTATGATTATCATCAACAAGGTAACAAATGCTGACGTTATTTTTGATATTATGCTCTGCTACCAATCGATTCTGATTGATATTGTCAATGCTAAGGAATTCTGTTCCGCTACCTTCATCAACAGCGACAGATATTTCATCACTACGGCTGATACCCTTGCAGTCCAAACATAGGTGACCATCGAGATATTGAGCGCTTAAGATTTTATGCTTTATTATTGATGTTGTGGAGTCCTGTGTGCCTTTGTTTATTGTTATTTGCGGTACGGCGATTCTTTCTTTGGTATGTTTGATGCCCAATGCAGACAAGAATTTCTGGCTTTCAGAAATATACAAGACACACATTTCCTCATTGACTCCTCTGCTAACTTCTGTACCCATTGCAGCAACTGTTGCGTTAGCACTTCCAATCAAACAATATTCTTTGTCTGCAGTCTTGAAGTGAAATATCTTTGCGTGAACTAAACGCTGGAAAGTTTTAAAAGTTTTCTTGCCACGCGATGTGCTGTCAAAATCATAGAATAATATCCTTTTGTGGCTATCCATTTTACTTGGAGGCAATAGACAGTCGCTTTGGAGGAGTACGTTAATTTTTGCAATAGGACATAATTCTGCAAGCTTAGTTAGAATTGTGCCTTGTTCATCAAAGAATGGGCAAACAACAGTTATGGCTTGTACTTCCTGCATAGGTACAATTTGTGACAGCTGCTTGAGGATTCCAGACGATTCATCGTTATAAAGCAGAGCGGCATCAAGTGCATCTTTTACACGATGTACCAAATGCGGTTGCACTTGGTGATTATCAAGTAATGAGCAGTTTGCCGGAATTTCATTTAGGATTCTTTGCTTGTCAAGGTCTGTGCCTCGAAGCGCTATTGCCTTAATGTAATGCCAACATTCTGCTATTAGCGGACGTTGGGTGCTATCGTTTTGGTCTATCATAAAACCTGTAAATGCCTCATGGTTTTTTCCGTGCCCTGCAACGGTAAGGTTGCCAGAACCTATTAAAACCATGACAGCATCATCGCCCACAAAGAAATTTATCTTGGGGTGAAAAGCTCCCCTTGACTCAATGTTTGTTATACTGTATTTCCTGCCTGCGTTTCCGATAAATGACGGACTGACCCATTCCATGGCCTCAGCCATTTGGCCTAAGTCAGCGAACACATTTATACTACAAATTTTTTTGCGGAGTAAAAGGTTTAGCAAAAAGTTGTCGAAATGCACCAAGTCGATTGAAAACGTTGTGAGAACAGCAGAATGAAACGTGCCGTTCTTCTTTAGAACAGGAATGTCAATAAATATGCCACGTTCATTCTTTTCCATAAGTCTCAATAAAATCTTTTGCTAAATCAGTTAATTGGTTGTCATTACCAATGTATTTCAAATCCTGCAAAAAGTTAAAAAGAGAGTTTATTCTTGGGGTTGTCTCGCTAGGATAGCGCATTTCGACCAAATAAACCCTGCCGTCTTCGTTTATAAACTTACGAAGGTCATCATTATTAGTTCCTGTCTTTCTCAAAGCAACAAAGATATGCTGATTCATAATATTGGGTAGCAACTTATCAAGAAAGATTTCTATAGTATTGTCAAGGTAATGACCGACATATAACTTGATCCCCTGCCCAAATATGCCACGTTGCTGGCTAAGGTTATTATTGACTTCAAATCGATCTATATCTTCCTTATTCGACTCGTATTCTTTATAAAGCCGAATAAGTAGCCTTATAGCTAATGCGCTGGCTTCGACATAATCTCGCTTTTTGATAATGTTTTTTAAATCCTCAAAAGCGTTACCGATATCCTGTGTGACTTGCTCTTTCAGTTGTGAGATGGGCTTAGCTTTATCCAAATCGTCAAGCCTTAACAGTAGTGATTTTTTTGTCTCCTGCAATAGCGTGGGAACTGCAGGGTTGTTTAGGTTGTCAATCTCGCTGAGTAATAAACTAAATATGCTCTCGATGCAATAATGCAGCACTTCGCATAAATGATAGAAATACCAGCCGAATGAGGCATTTATATCTTTATTGACATGGGTAAATCTATGCTTCACAAAATCATCAACGATTACACCGCTTTCTATATCTTTTAGAAATAGAAATATGGTTTCACGTCTTAATGTCGATTTGCAACTGTCGGGCTTAATGAGCATGTTATTAAGAGTTTCCCATTCAGGTGAGCCGACAATGATCCGGTTAAGCATCAAAGGCCGGAACTCAACTAGCTGTTCCGTTCTAAGAATTCCGGTTAGCAGACAATTAACGAAGTTGTTTCTTGTTTGCTCATCAACACTTTCTCGAACATCCGAAGCTAGTACTTTCCCTTTTTCAAGAAGATAGAATCTCATGTCTTGTTCTAACTTGACAAGCTCATAGAAGATTAATGAACCAAGATAATACTGACCAAAAGCTCCCGTTCTCAAACTCCAATAACGTTTGTCAATTGAAACCTCATAGTCCGCTCCATCAGGCAAGTAATATGAGCCATCATCAAGACGTGTTTCTTTTTGACTGTCAATATAATTAGTTCCTACCACAGCTCTAACACCTTTCCCATACATGAGAATGGCCATCGCTAACTCAAAACGTCTTATGAAATTATATTGATGAACTTTTTGTGGAGATTTTTTATCTAAGCGGTCATACTCATCAAGTAGCCAACAATATAGGCTATAATAACGGATGTGCCCCGTAAGGTTTGTCAGTCCTGGCAGTAACACGCTATAGGTCGCTACAGAACTATTCTGAATACCCATCGGGTCACGCCCAGACTTGAAACCCTCATTTGATGCCCAGTAGACATCTGTTATATTATTTGTTTTATATTGTGGCATTTTATTTTATCGTGAGGGAATAAGTTTGTTCACTGTTTCTTGTGAGGGCATCTGGTCGTTGAACACAGTGCGGAAGAACGCGCAGCCGCCTCCGGCGTTGGTCAGCGGTATGCGCCCAATATTCAAACGGGTGAACAGCGAGATGGCATCCTTGTCCTCGACATTTTGTACCTCGTACCAAATGAAACGGACATTGCCGTCGTCGCGTTTGCGGACTACCACAGGCTGGAGACAATACGGCTTATCGCCGTTGTCCATGATGTCATTAAGGAGCGTTTCGACCTGCTTACGCTCCCAACGATAGCCGCGTTGGTAGCTTGGGATGATAAATTCACCCTCAATCTCACCAACAAGCTTATCTTCCAATGATATCTCCTTTGTCATATAATAAAGATGTTGATTTTTTGCTCTGCAGGGCTACAAAGGTACATAAAATCCGTGTACCTGTGGCCATTATTTCGATAAAGTTTCTCGTTTCGGCTGCAAAGTTACAATACAAGTGTACCATAACGCGGTACGGATTAGAAATAATTAAGTCCAATCGCAATATGATTTGACGAGTTGGACTTAATGTGCTTGCTTTAAGAGGATAGACGAAACTTAATCACTTGCCGAGCGACCTGAATATTCGGTTGATGCACTTTTGTTTCTGTTCCGGGTTGGGGTGAACGTAGAGGTTGAGCGTTGTGCCAATGTTGGCATGTCCGAGGATGACACTCACGGTCTTGTAGTCGCAGTTGCTCTTGATGCAACGTGTGGCGAAGCTGTGGCGCAAGCCGTGGTGTCAGCAGTTTGCTCGACTGTGATTTCATCAAAGGTCACCTGTGTTCTCTCCTCTTTAACGGTGGTTTCGGTTGCATGCCAACAATTCCAGCCCAATGAGTGGCAGGGTTCAAAAAAAATCGTACATTTGCAGTCTGAAAATCAAACTATTCGATGGAACAATCTACAATACCCGGCAAATATACCTCTCTCACAGGCGAGCAGGAAAACCGACGGCTCGACATTCAGAATCGTGCCCTTGGTCATTTCGACCGCGACATATATTTGAACATACTTGGAAAGTATCGTCAACCGATTATTCTTGACGTGGGCTGTGGGACAGGCGCAATGATGGGTCATATCCTCGCCGACATTCCATCGCACTTCTTTGTGGGAATAGACAAGATGCCACAGCAAATAGAGCTTGCCCGGCGGAATGTGCGGGATGGGATATTCCGTACAGCCGATGTGGAGCGAGAAGGTTTCCTCTCAACCATGAAGACTATAATGGAGGAATGTAAAATCAAATGTTTTGACGTGATCAACTGCTCGATGGTCATCATGCACTTGACTGATCCGATATCGGTGTTGGCGCACCTCAAGCCCCTGCTCGACCCCGGCGGAACGCTCATCGTGCGCGACATCGACGACGGACTGCAATATGCCTGGCCTGATGCCGGAGGACGCTTTGCTCGGCTCTTCGACATCATCGCTCGCGACGCACGCATGGGTGACCGTCATTGTGGGAGAAAGATATTCAGTTATCTTAAAAATGCCGGATTTCAAACAGTACGGCTCAACCGTGCCGGTCTCTCCACCGCCTCAATCGACGATAAATTGCTACTCTATAAGTTGGCTATCCCTACTATGCTGCATTATATGGAGCAACGCCACCTCAAAGAACCCGATAATGCGCAATGGAAAGTCGACTATGAGTGGTTCCGCGACAACATCTGCGATATGGAGCAGTCATTCCACAATGATGACTTCATCTTCTCGGCAGGGTTTATGAACTTCACAGCCGAATAGTGGAATTAACTGCCTACTAGAGTGCGTCTCACACATTTGCCAACGTTGCTTTGCAGCCATTGGTCGGCAAAAGACATCAAAAAAAACATCTTGTTAGGATGGCCTCATGGTGGTTTGTTACAAGTCGGCTATGATTTGCGGTATTCTCCGGGTGTCATGCCGGTTTCACTCTTGAAGAACTTGGAGAA
>CALDIF010000042.1 GCA_937901905.1 uncultured Porphyromonadaceae bacterium
GCAAATTTACGAATTATTTCTCTGACTACCAAATATTTAATTTATAGAAGTCCCCACGAGTATGTTATTTTGTGCGACTATATGTGATTTTATCAAATCAGAGTCTTGTAATTCTTCATGTATCAGTGCTTTGAAATTGCCTGTTGTGTTAAGCGGTAAAACACATATGTCGAAAAATCATAATTTGTATTATGTTAAATAGACTATAGGTGTTGCGCATCGAATATGTACCCTACCACACACCAATCATGTCAGGTGAAAATCTTGAGAGTGATTCTTTTCTCGCCGATTGATAGGGAAACTGTTTTTATGGGACATAAAAAATACGGCTGCCGGTCAATGAAGACTGACAGCCGTTAAGCATACTTAATCGGTAAATCAAACGTATTTGGGAGATGGACCGTATTCGTTGGTTTGAGGATCTCCGTCCTTTGCAAACCAAATAATCAAGATGATAGCACCCACACACGGTATCAGCGAAAGGAGTAACAACCAGCCACTCTTGCCGATGTCGTGCAAACGACGTGCTCCAACGGCCAATCCGGGGACAAGTAAACCCAAACCGACAACTGATTGGAAAAGAGGTATGTCGATAGCACTGTCAATAAGCGCTGCAACAAACTGCACCGCAAAATTTGCTAAAGCAAACCACCAGTACTCCGAACGACGAGCGCGTCCGTTGAAATTTGCGTAATTCTCTTTCAAGACCTTGGTCACAGCAGTAACTATATCCAACTGAGGAAGTGGGTTGCCGGTCGACCGATTGCCGAACGGCTGTTGTCCGTAACCCTGCTGTTGTTGACCGTAGGCTTGCTGCCCGTAACCCTGTTGTTGTCCCTGAGGCTGTTGTCCCCAACCCTGTTGCTGACCGTAACCCTGTTGCTGACCGTAACCCTGTTGTTGTCCGTAACCCTGTTGTTGTCCGTAACCTTGTTGGTTGTTGCCTTGATTGCCCCAACCATTGTTATAACCATCGTTCATAATTATAGAAATTAAGGAAATAAAAATTATTTGTCAAAATTGATAAATATCAAGTATCGCTCAAACACTTTGCAAAAGTAAAAACTTTTTGTTAATTTTAAAGGATATACACATGAAAAATGATGAAATTTTATCCTTTTCGGCATTTTTTGACAATAATTTCCAAAAAAATGGTTAAAAATTGTAATACAAGTTAAAGTTCCGACTTGATGTTGTTAATTATAAAAAAATGTATAATTTTGCCGCAATTTTTCAAATGTATTTAATATTTCAAAAACGCTGAACACACCTTAATGTCTTGCTAAACAAGATATTAGTTATTATTTATCTGACATGAAAAAATACAGACGGCTCTCTCCTACCGAGATTTTGACACTCGAGCGCAACGGTTGCATTGCTCAAAATTGGAATGATATTACTGTTGCCGCAGGTTTTTCCCCGGGAAATTGTCATCGCGTGATTTTCTATGGTACGGCTCGGCTGGGCAGTACCGAAGGGACTATTGAAGTCAGCGACGGTTTTGTGAAAAATTGTGGCATTAATAATGCCACGTTGCGCAATGTTACCGTGGGCGACAGTTGCTTGATTGAAAATATAGGCAATTACATTAACAATGTCGTGATTGGTGATCACTGCCACATTTCCAATGTCAGTATCATCGGCACTACAAACGAAGCCACCTATGGACAAGGACAACTGATTTCGGTTCTTAATGAGGCCGGAGACGGCAATTTGCGTATATTTCCTGAGTTAAACAGTCAACTGGCTGCACTCATGGTAGCAAATTTTGCAGACAAAGTATTTGCCGATCGCATTTCGTCCCTGATAGATAGGGCTGTCGAGCGTACACGTCCCAAGTGCACCACACTCGGGAATCATGTGAGTATTGTCAATGCCGGGCAAATCACCAATGCCATGATTGGTGACGGGTGCAGTATCGGAGGGTCTTCAAAATTGGAAAATTGCACGATTGCAAGCAGTATTGATAACCCCATTCACATCGGTACCGGTGTGATTTGTGAAAATTCAATTATCAGCGGAGGCAGTTCAATCACCGGCAGCGTCAAGATTATTGACTGCATGGTGGGTGAAGCATGCGAGTTGGCAACGGGGTTCACTGCAGCCGGCAGTGTGTTTTTCGCCAACAGTTACATGAGTAACGGTGAGGCATGCGCGGCTTTTTGCGGTCCGTTCACTGTGAGTCATCACAAGAGTTCTCTGTTAATAGGTGGAATGTTCTCGTTCTATAATGCCGGCTCGGCAACCAACTTCAGCAACCATGCCTACAAGATGGGACCGATGCATTACGGCACGTTGGAGCGCGGAACCAAGACGGCGAGCGGTGCTTACCTGCTCATGCCTGCAAACATCGGTTCATTCTCGGTGTTGTTCGGTAAACTGATGTATCACCCGAATACACGCGACCTGCCTTTCTCCTACCTGATTGCTTATAGTGACACCATGTATCTTGTGCCGGGGCGCAATTTTGCTACGGTCGGATTATATCGAGACATACGCAAGTGGCCCAAACGCGACAAGCGCCGTCCGGGAGAGCGCAAGAGTATTGTCAATTTTGATTGGCTCAGTCCATTTACTATCAGCGAAGTGTTACGCGGTAAACGCATACTTGAGAATTTGCGTGCAGCCAGCGGTGATCGTGTGAGCACCTACAACTATCATGAGTATGTCATCAAGGCTCCACTATTGCGCAAAGGCATCGAGTACTATGACCTCGCTTTAATGATTTACATGGGAGCGGTACTCAAGCGTCATGCTCCCCTACCCCCATCGACATCGGCAGGTGAAGGTAATTGGATTGATTTGGCGGGTATGTTAATGCCCGAGCGAGAATTACAATTAATCGTTTCGGATATCAAGAGCGGTACCCTCTCGTCCATTGAAGCAATACTTCAACGTTTCAAGGCTATTCACGACAATTACAACGAGTTAAGGTGGTCGTGGAGTTATCGAATGATATTGGACTACTACGGTGTGGACTCACTTGACGAGGACACGGTGGCAAAGGTTCGTGAGGACTATGTTACTGCTCGCCGCAAATGGATTTCGCTCATTCGAGAAGATGCCGAGAAAGAGTATCAGTTGGGTGATATTGATCGTAGCGTATTAGACGAATTTATCAACAAACTGGATAGAGAAGTAGATTTCGAAAACGCTAAACTGTACATGTAACTGCGGTCTTCAAGTCGGGTTTGATTTGCGATAATCGAGCGCGGCTGCGACAAACTCATCATCGCTGAGTGTTGACGATAACCAATTGATGTGATGGCCGCGACGTTCCATGCCGCGCCACCACGTCATTTGTCGCTTGGCAAATTGATGAATTGCTGTTTCAAGACGTTTGAACATTTCGTCAAACGACATTTGACCTATGACGTGTAACGTGACAAACTTATATTCCAGTCCGTAGTAGATGAGGTCCTCGGCTGCCACGCCGGTTGCCAACAACGTCCTCACTTCATCAATCAAGCCCTCGTCAAGGCGAGTGCGCAGTCGGGTTGTGATGCGACTGCGACGCGTTTCCCTATCCACGTCCACACCGATGACGGTGATGTAGTGTCGTGGGTGAGGTCGGGTCAACTCCTGTTCTGCCGGGTGATTGTGATAGTATAGCGCGATTTCGAGAGCGCGAGTGGCACGTGCAACGGTGTCTATATCGCTATTGTTCCGCAATGTCTTGTAGCACTTGAGCATATCGGTCAACTCACCTAACGACTTGCCTGCCAGAGAAGCGCGCAACGTGTCATCGCGAGGCACCGGTGGCAAACTGATGCCGTTTAACACAGTCTCGACATACATTCCTGTTCCGCCACACAACACCTCGGGCACATTGCGCTTGACAAGGTCGGCATGTACGTCGGTATAGTCGCGCACATACTCGTACAAATTGTAACGATACCCTGCCGGACAAATGTCAATCAAGTGATAAGGTACGTTGCCGTATACCTCAAGGTCTTTACCGGTGCCGATGTCCATGCCACGATAGACTTGACGTGAATCGGCACTGATGATTTCGCCGCCGATAGCACGGGCAAGCGCGACTGCCCTACCCGTCTTTCCGCTTGCAGTAGGACCGACAATGGCAAATCCGCCCGGACTCATCATAACAGTCCGTTTTTGATAAGTTCATATCTACGAAGCGCGCCGGGATCGGTTGTGGCGAGATGCTTGTAACGCCGGTAACGGGGTCGGCTGACGAAGTGCTCGACAGCACAAGCCAATACAAAGAAAATTGCACACTGTACCCACATGATTGCAATGATACGGCTCACCTGCCCCAATGACGCACCGTCACTCTGCATCAACACATAAGCATTGCTCATCCACACGCCGGGGACACAGTCTCCCACGGCATGCCAAAATGTGCTCATCATGAAACGCGGCCATGAAACACCGGCAAGAAACACGAAAATCACGCTTGAGAAGACAAACACGAGGAACGTACTTTCGCGTTCATTGATAAAACTTTTGAGGATTTGCCCCATCAAAGACGTTGCCACCATGAATGGCAAGGCCAATGCAAGCACTTCGAACGCATCAGCATTTTGAGGGAAATCAAAGATGTGTGGAGTGACATGCAACACAAAGATTGTCGGCAAGGCGTAAATCACAAGGTAACACAATGACTTGCCCAACACGGTGGACACCACACCCGCTTCCACCTCAAGGGGGTCATGTCCGGCACATCGACGCCTGCGTTCAATCGAACCGCCACCCAACATGCCTATACCCAAGATCATGCTCTGTTGTAAAACAAGAGGCAAAATGAATAACAGCACAGCACTTGCTATACCTATTGCCGTATTACCCACCGGAACATGTTCACTCTCGACCACGTTTCCTGTGTTATAAATAATAGGTGCTACGGCTGCCGCTTGTCGTTCGGCGGCAATCGCCTGTGTGACATTAGTCAACGCCGATAACACGTTCTTGTAACGCAATACCACGCTCATGTCGCAGTAAGCGATGATGTCACTTTGCAAACCCAAAGCCTCGTTGTCCGAGAAGTCACGGTCAATGTGGATAACTGCATAGCATTGCTTCTCTGCCATACAACGTCGCGCATCATTTACTGTGGGTTCAATGCCGATAACGCGCACCTCGGGTGTCGCATCAAGACGTCTTACCATGTCGCGACTCGCCTGACTGCGGCTGTCATCAACCACCACTACAGGAACGTCGCGAGCGACCTCGGTGTTATATATCAATGAATACAAGATCGGGTAGGTGAACGGTAACAGTAAGAAGAAGATTAACACTCCTTGATCCTTCAGCACCAACTTGAATTCATTTGTTAATACTTTGAACATGACTTGTTAATGTATAATGGTGCTTATCACGGGATATAAACAGGGTTTGAAGCCTCACGCTTGAGTCTCCACAGCAGCGGTAACGGTAGTAGCACAAAGGCAATTAACGCTGCAAAATAATATCGCGAAAAATAGAGTGGGATACCATTGAGCGCCTGGTCGCACGAAATCATGAAATAATATTTGATTGGCATCAAGTAACCTATCGGGGCAATCCACGGGTACAACGACTCGCTCGGCAAAGAGAAACCGCAAAACGAGAACGACAACATTCCCAGCAAAGTGACCACCGTTGTGCCGAATCGAAAGTTAGGCACAACGCAAAATGCCATTACAGCGAAGGCTTGATTTGCAATGACCAACAACGGCATCGAGAGTATCATCACAAGGGGTGAACAGTGTAACGGGAATTCATATACCACGTACATCAGCCACTGTATAGCCCAACCGACGACAGTGAACAATATAGTGTGCGGCAACAACTTGGTACACACCGCTATGAAGATATTGTCGCCTGCCGTGTGTAACCATTGTCGACTCAAACCGCTCTTCAACTCGGTACCGAGAGCGAAAGCGGTAACCATCAAGATGAATAGTGAGAGAAAGCAAGGAACGAACGACGCGTTGAGGTAATAATTATAGTTAATCCATGGATTACCCGGCATGTGCACATAGTTGGCATACGGCAGCAACTGTGGGGTGATTTGCTCATCACGCAACCCGACGGTGCGCAACGCTGTTTGCACCACTGCTCCACCGGCCATGATGCTGATGGTCTTGAAACCCTTGTACTGCATGGAGCCCGGCGCATAATAGGCATAGTTGATATAATAACTCACCTTGGGCTGTCGTCCCGCCATCAATTCGGCTTGAAAATCCTGTGGAATATAGAAAAAGCCCAACACACGCCCACGTTGCACAGCATCGCGAGCATCGGCGAATGACGTGAAATTTTCCCGTATATCCACTTGTTGGAACGCCCCCAAATTACGCTGTAACCGTCGTGACACGTCACTGTTGTCCAGGTCAACGATGCCTACCGGCACCCGTTGTATTGTCCCCTTGCTCAACATGTTGATTAGTGCGAAACAACACAACAAGGGCATGATGATTATCATCAATACATACATCGGGCGACGCACCACCTGCACCGCACCGCGTTTAAGCGAGTCTTTGAGAATTTGACGTACCATCTTTTCGGATCGAGGTCACTGCAAAATCACGCTCATTCCGGGTCTGAAATTCTCAATCGGCTCGACCGGACGTGCTTTAACTTCAAATGTTTTGCGGTCATAGTCACCATAGGCTTTGGACGCTTGCCATGTCGCGTAACTGCCCATGTCGTGAATATAGTACACCTCCATGGCGGTATGCTTGCCTCCTAAAGCGGGAATGACAACATTAATTGTTTTACCGACGGTGATAGTGTCCAAACAGTCTTCGCGCACGGCAAAACTTGCCCACATGTCTTGAAGACGTGACACCGTCATCACCGGTGTCCCCATCATCACCAACTCGCCCTCATGCGGATAAATCTCGCTGACCTCGCCGTCACAGGGCGCCAACAAAAACTGGTCTTCGAGTAGCGATTGAACTTCCATCACAGTGCCACGAGCCGCAGCCGCCATACTGCCTGCGGCCTGTTTATCCTCGACTTGCGCGCCGTTTACCGCCATGTCGTATTGTGACTTGGCGGCTTGAACCTGTGCGGTTGCAGCATCGAGGGCGGCTCGTGCTTCGTCACGCTTTTGGGCGGTTGTCACACCTTGTTCGTATAGGTTGTTGACACGCTCGTAAGTCTTGCGAGCGATAGTCTCGGCGGCTATCGCCTGTTGCCACATGTTATAGGCAGCGGTCTTCAACTCACTGCGTGTGCCGCGCTCGGCTTTGCGATTTTGTGCGGCAGCGGCTTCCTGCATGCTCTGCGCCTGATATAACTTGGCATCGAGCGTGCTGGAGTAAATGCTTGCCAGGGTGTCGCCTTGCTTGACAATGTCGCCCTCGTGGACATAGAAGCGCACGATGCGTCCGCCGGTCTTTCCGCTCACGCGCACCGCATCACAGTCGGCTTGACCTTGTATCGTGGTCTCGGGTGCTTTTATCAACAACATTCCGACTATCGCAATGCCGGCAACAACAACAGCAAAAATTGCCAATGCCATCAACAGTCCACGATCACGACGACTGATTTTGGTTTTATTCTCTTGTTCCATATGTAAATGTAACTGTTAAAAATCAATTCCAAGAACTTTTGCAAGGTAAACATCACACAATTTTACGTCAATTTCGGCATCAATGTGTTCACTGTTGGCTTTCAACCATGCTGTTTGTGCAGTCATTACATCATCGGCAGTTGACATACCCTCCTTGAATGCGAGGTTGGCTACACGCAAGTTCTCATCGGCTTTCTCGAGGTTGGCACGTGTCGCTTGTAGTGTCTTGAGCGACTCGTCGTAGCGGAAACGGGCTTGCGACACCTGTAACTCAATCTTCTCTTTGGCATCAGCGAGTTCCAGGCGCTTGATGCGTGCCTCGGTCTGTGCAGCACGGTATTTGGCTGTTTTGCCCCCCCAGTGCCACAAGGGCACCTTGAGAGTGACACCTAACGTGAATGCACCGCCAAATTTATTCTTGAAGCCGTTATAACTGTTGGGGTTTGTGACGTGATATGCTGCGATTGCAGCCAATTGCGGCATCATCTCGCTGCGCGCCACGCGAGCCTGACCGTCGTAGATTTGCGTGGCAAGTTCAAGTGCCTTCACATCATTACGCGAAGAATACACTTGTTCCATGTTAACGGCAAGGGGGCGCGCTGTGGTCGTCCATGTCGTGTTGTCCTCGTCAGCAAGCGTCATGGGTGAATTCACCGCAATTCCACACAACTGCGCCAATGCCATGCGCGACAGCGACAAACCGTTATTGACGCGAGTGAGATCGACCTCAGCCTCATTAAGTTTGACATCAACGGTGAGTTGTGACGCGTGGGTTGCAACTCCCTCGTTAACCATTGCTTTGACATCACTCTGCAAGTGTCGCAATAGGTCAACATAGCCTTCGGCAAGGTGTTGTTTGGCCTTAAGCGATACCACTTGCCAATAGGCGACATCAACGCTGTAGATTACATCGCGAGCCTTGTTGTCACGCAGGGCAGACGTGAGTTGTTCGGCATAGTCGGTGATGTCGTTCATCGCCTTTATCTTTCCTCCCATATATAACGGCTGTGTCAGGGTAAGGGCACCTGCAAAAACATTGTGTATGTTATAGGTGAGAGCACTCTTGGGGAGCAAAGCAACTTGAGTGGGTACATATTGTCCTCCAACTTGAACAGGATAACCGGTAGTGGGGTCGGTCACGAGGTTGAAGTCGTAAGCTCCGGTAGCCGGATTGAAATTTTTTGTCGGTAACAGTTGATCCTCGTCAACAAGCGAGAGTTTACGAGAATTGAACAAATACATCGCTTCAAGGTCAAGGGCGGGAAAATAGGCTGAATGAGCCTCTTTGCGTTGATACCCCGCTCGCTCGATTTCAGCATCGGCTTTCAACAATTCTTTGTTACCTCGAAGTGCCATCGCTCTACAGGAATCCAGTGTCAACACCTGTTGGGCTTGGGCTGTAACACACGCTGCTATAATAAAAAATAAAATATGTTTGCGCATTTCATTATAGTCTTTTATAAAAATCCATGCAAAATTACACAATGTGGCATATATCTGCAAATTTTGGTGTCAATATGCCCAAAAACAAAGCAAAATGGAACTTTTATTATTTGATAAAAGAACGCTCAAAAATTAGTGATAAACGTTTGTTATTTCGTTTTTAAGTAGTAACTTTGCAAAAGAAACCATAAACGACAATTCAAATTTTCAATGTTGTTATGAAGAAACACAATTTTTATGCAGGTCCGTCAATTATGAGCCGGTACACATTGGATCACTGTGTAGAAGCCATACACGACTTTGCGGGCACAGGATTATCTATTTTGGAAATTTCACATCGCAGCAAGGAATTTACCGCTGTGATTGAACAAGCCGAAGCACTTTTCAAGGAATTGCTTGATATTCCCGAGGGGTATCGCGTGCTCTTCCTCGGCGGTGGTGCAAGCCTGCAATTCGCCATGGTACCGATGAACTTGCTGCGCACTCGCGCCGCATATCTCGACACCGGCACATGGGCAAACAAGGCAATCAAGGAAGCCAAACTTTTCGGTGATGTCAACGTTGTCGCCTCGTCCAAAGCCGATAACTACACTTACATTCCCAAGGGTTACACTGTACCCGCCGATGCGGATTATTTCCACATCACAACCAACAACACGATTTACGGCACCGAAATTCGTGAAGATTACGATGTTCCCGTACGTATGGTTGCCGACATGTCAAGCGACATTTTTTCACGCCCTGTAGATGTGTCAAAATATGACTTGATTTACGGTGGCGCTCAAAAGAATGTGTCACCTGCCGGTGTTACTTTTGTCATCGTTAAGGAAGACGCTTTGGGTAAGGTTGATCGTGATCTGCCGACGATGCTTAACTATCAGACCCACGTAGACAAGGGCTCGATGTTCAATACACCTCCTGTCTTTCCGATTTACGCAGCCTTGCAAACTCTCAAGTGGTATAAGGAGTTGGGTGGCGTGAAGGTGTTGCAAGAAATGGACGAGTTAAAAGCCCGTGTGTTGTATGATGCCATTGACAACAGCCGACTGTTTGTCGGCACGGTGCGTCCCGAAGATCGTTCGATAATGAATGTATGCTTTGTGATGAAGCCCGAGTACAAGGAATTGGAAGCGGACTTCCTCGCTCTCGCGAGTGAGCGTGGTATAATGGGCATCAAGGGACATCGCAGTGTGGGCGGTTTCCGCGCGTCGTTGTATAATGCCCTTCCACTTGAGAGCGTCAATGTGCTCGTTGAAGCAATGCGCGATTTTGAAGCAAAGCATTAATTGCGCAGGCGAGGACATTCACTTTGTAATTCACCTATACACTTCAATTATACTTCAATGAAGATATTAATTGCAACCGAAAAGCCCTTTGCTCCGGTCGCTGTTGAGGGCATTAAGCAAGTACTTGTGCAAGCGGGTCACGAGCCCGTGTTATTAGAGCGCGGTTCGCATGAAGATCTTGTTGCCGCCGTTCATGATGTAGCCGGATTGATTGTTCGTAGCGATAAGGTCGGTAAAGATGTTTTCGATGCTGCCCCCCAACTTAAGGTTGTGGTGCGAGCCGGAGCCGGTTACGATAACATCGACCTTGCCGAAGCGACCGCTCACGGCGTGTGTGTCATGAATACCCCGGGACAAAATGCCAATGCCGTTGCCGAGTTGGTGATGGGTATGTTGGTCACGTTGGTTCGTAATCGCTATGACGGTACAAGCGGTACCGAGTTGTCGGGTAAGACATTGGGTATTCATGCCTACGGTGCAGTAGGACGCAATGTAGCACGAATTGCACGCGGTTTTGGCATGGTAGTAAGTGCTCTCGACCCCTTTGTCTCCGATGATGTGATGGAAGCCGATGGCATCAAGCCGGTGCATAGCGTCGAGGAGTTGTATTCAGCCAATCAAATTGTCAGCCTGCACATTCCCGCCAACGAGCAAACTCGTCGTTCGGTTGGGAAAACGCTATTGATGTCCTTGCCCTCCGGTGCTATTCTCGTTAATGCAGCTCGCAAGGAGGTGATTGACGAGCAAGGACTGGCCGAGGCGATGGCTGAGCGTGCCGATTTACGTTATATTGCCGATGTGAAACCCGACAATGCTGATGAACTTGCCGACCTCTACCCCACTCGAGTGTTGTTCACCCCAAAGAAAATGGGAGCCCAGACGGCAGAGGCTAACATCAATGCAGGTTTGGCTGCAGCCAAGCAAGTGGTTGATCACCTCGCGACAGGTTGGAACCGTTTTCAAGTTAACAAGTAAACAACGGTATACATTAACAACATAGAGGGTGTGTCATAATTCATGGCACACCCCTCTATTGTTTTAGAGGCATCGCTCGCCCTATAACTCAAATGCCGTGACGAATAATACCGCGCTTGCTCGCACGGACAAACTCAATGACAGTGTCGCGCAAGTCACTTTGCGGTAACTCGGCTTCTGCCTTATTGATGGCATCGGTAACGTTGAGATTACTCAAATATAGGGTGCGATAAACATCTTGTATCTCGCCCACTTGCTCGCGAGTGAAACCACGACGTAGCAACCCGATGCTGTTAACACCCTCGTAGCACAACGGATAACGACCTGCCATAACATACGGCGGAATGTCTTTGTTTACCAAAGCACCGCCTTGTATCATCACGTGGGTGCCGATACGAGTGAACTGATGAACAAGAGCACCACCGCCTATTACAGCCCAATCACCCACGATTACTTCACCCGCCAGTTGCCCGGCGTTTGACATGATAACATGATTGCCTATTTCGCAGTCATGGGCAACATGACAATAAGCCATAATCAAGCAGTTGCTACCAATGACAGTTCGCCCTTTGCTTGCTGTGCCTCGATGAATAGTGACGAACTCGCGTATCACGGTGTTATCACCGATGATAGCGACAGATTCTTCGCCCTTGAACTTGAGGTCTTGAGGTGTATCACTAACCACAGCACTGCTGTGAATGTGACAGCCGCGACCGATGCGCGCTCCGTTGCGAATAACTGCGTTGCTGTCAACAATCGTGCCGTCGCCAATCTCAACATCGGCATCTATTGTCACAAAAGGACCGATAACCACTCCGTCGCCAATGCGGGCATCGGGATGGACACAGGAGAATTGGTGTTGTTGTATACTCATTGTTTTAACTAAATTTGTCAAGTGGAACGATAAAGTCGTTATATATAAAGCGAGAAAGACAGAATCTGAACAGTACGTACTTATTTGTTTTTCACTATTTGAGCCATGAACTCAGCCTCGCTAACCACTTTTTCACCAACGAAGGCATAACCCTTCATCACGGCAATGCCGCGCCTGATGGGAGTGAGTAATGACAGGTGGAAAATAAGTGTGTCTCCCGGTACCACCTTTTGACGGAATTTCACGTTATCAATTTTCATGAAATAGGTGCTGTACTTCTCGGGCTCATCAACTTTGCTCAACACCAACAATCCGCCAACCTGTGCCATGGCTTCGACTTGCAGCACACCGGGCATGACAGGCTCATCGGGAAAGTGACCGGCAAAGAAAGGCTCGTTGCCACTCACACTCTTGACACCGACCACGTAGTTCTCACCCATCTCAATTACCTTATCGACCATGAGCATCGGGAAACGATGAGGTAACATATGCCGAATGCGATTAACATCGTAGAGAGGCTCCACGTCGGGATTGTAGACAGGTGCTTGAACGCTTTGGGCGCGTAATGCCTGACGAATTTTCTTGCTGAGAGTTGTGTTAATAGTGTGTCCCGGACGCGTGGCAATGATGCGTCCTTTGATGGGGCGACCGATGAGCGACAAGTCTCCGATGAGGTCTAACAACTTGTGTCGTGCGGGCTCGTTCTTGAACATTAACGGTTTATTATTGAGGTACCCTAATTGTTCGGTGTTCTTGTGCTCGACACCCATCAAATCGGCAATGCGATCCAGTTCCTCTTGTGCCATGGGGCGATCGTAAATCACGATTGCATTGTCAAGGTCTCCGCCTTTGATCAATCCTGCCTGCACGAGAGGTAACACCTCGCGCACAAACACGAAAGTGCGACATGCGGCAATTTCTTCTTTGAACGCGCTCATCCCGTCGATTGAAGCAAATTGATTACTCAACACCTGTGAGTCGAAGTCTATCATGACGTCAGCCGAGAATTCCTCATCAGGCAACATCACAATTTTGGCTCCGGTCTTTTCGTCCTCAACGACCATGCGTTGCTTGACGATATAGAAATCTCTATCCGCTTCTTGTTCTTGCAAGCCCACGTGCTCGATTTCAGACGCAAAGATTACCGCACTGCCATCGAGAATGGGCAGTTCGGGAGCATTGGTTTCAATCAAGCAGTTGTCAACTCCGGCAGCATACAGGGCTGCAAGCGCATGTTCAATCGTGCTTACCCGGACACCTTTATTAACGCGCGATGCAATTACAGTTCCTCGTTGAGTCTCGACCACATTTTCGGCAATGGCATCAACGGTCGGTTCACCGTCCATATCAACACGTTTGAATACAATGCCGGTGCCGGCCGGAGCAGGATTGAAAGTCGCTTCAATTTGCAAACCTGTGTGTAAACCCTTACCTTGAAGGGTGAAGGGCGACTTGAGCGTATTTTGTTTCATAATTTTTATTGGAGTGTAATAGACCGACTACTCAGTCTTTCCCCTCGAATTATCAGGATTGTGATAGTTGTTTCTTGATTTTCTTGACATCATCAAACAGATCGGGCAAGCGTTTCATCATAGCGCATTGGCGAGCGAATGTGATGGCATTGATGGCAGGTGCTCCGAGCAGTCGCTG
The DNA here is from genome assembly GCA_937901905.1 of uncultured Porphyromonadaceae bacterium. Taxonomy (GTDB): domain Bacteria; phylum Bacteroidota; class Bacteroidia; order Bacteroidales; family Muribaculaceae; genus Sodaliphilus. Next base: position 13,751 of record CALDIF010000042.1, read on the forward strand.
ACCGTCGCCGACACTACTCGGCACACCACTTTGTGCCCCGATGCCGTTGTTGTCACCTACGGTTATGTGCCCCGCAAAGCCCACTTGCCCGCCAATCCGGTTATTTCGTCCTATCTTTGTACTGCCGGCAACGCCCACTTGGGCAGCCATGACAGTGTTTTCGCCGATTTCGACGTTGTGGGCAACCTGAATGAGGTTGTCTAACTTAACGCCGCGATGAATGATTGTCGCACCCATCGTTGCACGATCAATGGTCGTATTTGCTCCGATTTCCACATCGTCTTCAAGAATAACGATGCCGATTTGTGCGATTTTCTCGTATGTTCCATCGGCTGTCGGAGCAAAGCCGAAACCATCACCGCCTATCACCGAACCGGCATGAACGGTGCATCGGTTGCCGATTTTGCAACCGTGATACACTTTCACTCCGGGATACAATGTGACATCATCGCCTAGGGTGACATTGTCACCCACGTACACTTGAGGATAAATTTTCACATTTTTCCCAATTGTCACACCTGTACCGACGTATGCGAACGCACCGACGTAAGTGTCGGCGTGCACGTCAACACCATCGGCAATGTACGAGGGTTGTTCTACCCCACTTTTGTCGGGACGCATTGCCGCTCCAACCATGTTGAGTAAATCGGCGAGTGTCTTATAGGGGTCTTCTACCCTGATGAGCGTGGTCGTTACCGCCTGTTCCGGCACGAAGTCATTTCGAACCAAAACAGCAGTTGCACCTGTATTGTATATAAAATGGGTGTACTTGGAATTGGCAAGGAATGTCAGGCAACCTGCTGTTGCCTCCTCAATTTTGGCATAGCCATTAATAACGGCATCGGGATTACCCTCCACAACACCATTTATCATCGCAGCAAGCTGCTTGACTGATATCTCCATTATAAAATCCGATTTGTTAATCAGGTAGTCAATTAGAAATTTATCGCAAATTTCGCAAAATTTTACTATTTTTCCAAATTTAACGGGCATTATGTCGAATTTAGTGTAAAAAAGTCAATTTAAATAGAAATTCGGACTATACCGCTAACACACTTTTGAGACAATGCGGTAAGGCTCATCATCGGTAGTACCAACCTGTTTTGATGTGATTGCCGGCACGGGATTTTTTATTAACTTTGCTCCATGAAAAATTTGACCGAAACAGCCATTTCACAATCAGACCTGAATAATGACATGCTATGCACGTTGTATAGCACGGCATTTCCTGCCGAGGAACAAATTCCTTGGACAGACTTGATGTCCTTGATTGACCGAATGTCATTGGACTTCACCGCTTACTATGACGATGAGATGGGTTTGGTGGGTTTGACAATAGTATATCCGAGTACCGATTTTAATTGGTTTTGGTATTTTGCCGTTAAAGAAGAATTGAGAGGTCATGGTTTAGGCGAACAAATATTAAAGCGAGTTCTGTCAAAGTATGCCGACACGTGTTTGATACTTGACATGGAATCCCCCGAACAAGAGTGCTCCAACACCGAACAGCGACATCGCCGTCATGACTTTTACAGTCGCAACGGATTTCGTGATACCGATGTGTTCAGGAAGTATGGTGAAATTGAAATGACAGTGATGATGACCGGAGACGGGACTTTTACATTACAAGATTGGGACAACATCACTGACGAACTGAAACAGTTTTGGTGGCGTGGTATGCCGACCGACTCATAATTCAAACCGGGCAGGGGGGAACGTAGCACATCAACCGACAATCTTTTGGAATGCCAATCTTTCGTCACCATTGTTCAGATAAATAATGCCGCAATAGGAAAATTGGTATTTTGCAATCACATGTTGCATAATAGTATTGTCCCTGTGGGTGTCTATGCGAATGTTGCCGTCTATAGTGAAACAGAAATCCATGATACTGTTGAAGATGCCATGAAAGTCTGCATAACTTGCTATGCGGTGGACTACATGATAAGGAAGAACGTTATCTAACCATTTGCCGTTATAAATTTTGTCATAGGTAGGTCCCGGCGACAATAGGAAAGCAAAATAGGCAATAATCATGGCATTCTCCACAATCACATATCCGCCTTCTTTCTCTATGTCCGACAAGATAATGCTCTCGGTGGGATAACCGTCAATCCACCGGTGCATATTACCCGATAATCGCATGATGTCTGTCCTTCGCTGCTTGGATAACCTGCATGATTTCGGGCAAATCGGTTGATTTTGCTTTTCTTATCGTCCTATTCATGTTCATGTCGCAATAGTGTTACACCTGTCGCATGGTCGTTAACGGTTTCGATGAGATGTCCCTATATAGGCAAGCGTTGAGGTAATATTGCAGTTTACTTGTTATCAATCAGGTTTTCTTTGTCTAATCCACCTCTTCAACCGATTATATCCCTCTACTCCGAGAATTGTAAGTCCACCGTACTGGCATGTTTTAGCCAAGCCGAAGAGAACTGCCCATAGAATTCCCTTGGCCGTAGTGCTGATAGGCAGTAACATTTGGGCGAAAGAGAGGGCATAGAAGGGAATGCAACAAAGAAGCACAATCACTCCGGTCCTGAATGAAAGGGATTGAAGCCGGGACTTGACCTTGGCGCAAACTCGGTTTATAGCAGTTCTCATGCTATTGAATTTTACACTTGAATTGGGGTTATAATAAAAAATAATAGGTTGGTCGTATCCGATTACAACAGTTGCGCCGGGTCATGTGAGACAGTGTATCTCTTCCAACGCTCCTGTTTCTGAATTAATGATGAACCCTCTAACCACAATATCACTCGGGACAAGTGGGTGTTTCTTAATGGTCGCAACTGTCTTGCGCACCGATTCCGGAGTGTCCTTAAAACCCTCCAACCAATGGTGTAGGTCAAGTCCGCACTTTTGTATCGTGTCAAGTGTTTCGGCTGCTACACCACGAGCAATCATCGCATCGTGAAAATGGTCGTAACTCATGTGGCAGGCTCCGCATTGGGTGTGAGCCACAACCATAATTTCGTTCACTCCCAACTCGTAGATCGCAACAATAAGGCTTCGCATGGCTGAATCGAATGGGGCAATTACAATACCACCTGCGTTTTTGATAAACTTTGCATCACCGTTTTTTAACCCCAATGCAGCCGGCAGCAATTCGGTCAACCTTGTGTCCATGCACGAGAGTATCGCCAACTTTTTGTCGGGATACTTACTTGTCAAGTAAGGTTCGTAGCCTTTAGATTCTACGAACGATTTGTTGTATTCAATAATTCGGTCTATCATATAGTCTCATTTAATCAGGTTACAAATTTACTCAATTTTCTTTAGAAAAACACCAAAACACCCTCATCAATGTGCGAATCGGTTGAAAACATGATTAATTCAGTTGTATATAATTATCAGAATACTGTAACCGCACAACAAGAAGTTTTATGACTAACCATAACAGTGCATACCCATCGCAATTTTAATCAACCGATTGCTATGTTGTCAAGAACGTCGTCACACCGTTGAGCAAGACCTTTAGATTGATAAATCTGCCATTTGTGTGGGGCAAATGAAAAGTGTATTGGCAAAAGTGTTATAATAAGACGAATTTTCGGTAATTTTGTGACCGAGTTAAACAAGATAAGCCAAAGAGTTGAAGAATGATTAAACAAGTTGTAATTACGCTTGCACCCAAGGTGCGAGGCTTCCATTTGGTCACAAACGAGATATTGCGACAATTGCCCAAACTGCCTGATTGCGGTATTATAAACATCTTTTGCAAGCACACGAGTTGCGGATTGTGCATTAACGAGAATGCTGATCCTGATGTGCGTGTAGACATGGAAACCGTTTTCAATCGTCTTGTACCTGAGAATTGCAAGGAATACCGACACACGTGGGAAGGCAAAGACGACATGCCCGCTCATGCAAAGTCCGTGTTAAGTGGTGTGAGTTTGACTGTGCCAATTACCGCAGGACAAGTGAATTTGGGCACTTGGCAAGGAATTTATTTGTGTGAATATCGCACCTATGGAGGACCGAGAAAGTTAGTCGTGACTATCATCGGAGGATAAAACAGCCCAACTCATATCAAAACAACCCCACCTATCCCCTATATATTGAACAAAACCCGCTGATTTTCAGCGAGTTTTGTTCAATATCGCGGAGAGAGAGGGATTCGAACCCCCGGTGCATTGCTGCACGCCGGTTTTCAAGACCGGTGTAATCGACCACTCTACCATCTCTCCGAGGAGACGATTTCGTTAAATCGGGTGCAAAATTACTCATATTGATTTAATTCACCAAATTTTTCTTGCATTTGGGTTCATTTTTTGTTCGTGAAGCCTCTTGACAGTCGCCTCGACTTGTTGTTTTAAATCTTTTGGTGAAATTTTTATAAAGAAATTGCTGCCATTTGCAACTATTTATGCCTCACGTTGCGTCTAATGACATAATAAGAAGTATAACATTATAAAATTTCAGGAGAGAAGGGATTTCAGTTTGCTCAATAAAGGTTTATGTTGGGGGAAGTGCATCTCCCACCACAAGGAGACTTTCTCGTGCAGGGGCGCATCGCATTTGACGTAGTCTCTCCAGGTGAGATTATAAAACTCGCGCAATTTCCTACGCCAAACCTTTTTGTCCTCGTCGCTGAGTCGGTCGAAGCCGGTGACCAGCAGGTTGTACGTACGGTAGAGGAAGTCGGCATACAACTCGGGGTGCTTTCCGTGCACGTACCTATTCCATTCCATTGTGAAATCGTCGAACTTCTGCGTGGACATGAATTTCAAATCGGTGTGTGTGGTTGACAACTCTCGTTGAATCCAAAAATAGGTTATATCCTTGAGATAGATGAACTTCGAGCCGTTTAGGCAGATTTGGAGCGTGAGGTGGAAGTCGTTGTATCTTGTCACATCCCAGTCAATTGTTTCCAGCAGCTCGCGGCGGTAAAGCCTGTTCCACAGGGCATGGCCGCCACTCCTTAATATTCTCCGTAGGATTTCGCGTTGGTCAACCGTTTCATAATCAGGTTTATCGATGGGGGCGATGTCTAACTCCTTGTCGTTGAAGAAAGGATAACCTATGCCGATTACGCACTGGCAGTCGGGATGTTGGGTTAGCAACGCGTGCTGTATTTCGATGACCTGCGGATGCAGCAGGTCGTCGGGGTCGGCGTTAAAGACGAACCGGCCTTTGCTATTGCGGAAACCTGTCTCGCGAGCCTTGTTGATGGTTCGGTTGGTGTCGTGGCGCACCAGGCGAAACCGGCTGTCTCTCTGTACCCATTGGTTGCAAATGTCGGCTGAATTGTCGGTGCTGCCATCGTCCACAAGAATTACCTCAATGTTTGTGTAAGTCTGACTGCTGACGCTGTCCAAGAACCTCTCTAAAACACCGGGATAGCGTGACGTTATATTATATACCGGAGAGAAAATGGAAACTAAATCATTCATCTTTTTAAATTTTGGTTCATCCGTTAAATATTTGATTTAAAACCTCGGCTTCGGTCAAGGTTTTTTGTGTCTTTTGGTGGGTTAGGTGTTTAGGCTCGCGCTCACTGTCTTGTTCCAAATGACAATATTAAATCGGGTCAGGCTATTGAAAAATCAATGGCTAAACCCGATTGTTGCGGAAAGAGAGGGATTCGAACCCACGAGATAAGCTTCCGCCAAATATTTCAACATCCTTAGTTCCAAAATCCATTGCGTTTATTTCAATATAAGGGACTTTTGCATCTCCGGCTATGGCTTGAGCAGTAAATTTTCTGCCGCTTCCCGGAGTTCCGTCTTGAGAATATATTATTGTACCTTTTGTACCCATTTTTCCGGATTTTATTTGCTTAACAATTTGTTCTGCTTCTTTTTTGGTAGAATTCCTGCCTGTCATCTGCTTTAGGGACTTTCCGGTATCAAAAACCACATCGACAGAACTATCATCATTTGATTTCTTCAAAAGATTAGTAGCTTCCTTAAGATAATTGTTAACATCATTTTCTGTAATCTCTTTTTTCCCGATGTTATAACTTACAATTTTTTTAATCAAACTGATTGTTTTATCCGGAAAAACACCATCAATTTGAGCAGATGCTGCTATCGCTTTTTCCAAAGCAGACTTTGTCAATGGAATATCAAATTCTTTTGCAATATCAGGATTCTCTTTAAAATACTTTATCATCATACCGGAATTTAAAAGAGGTATTTGCATCTCTTGAAATTCGGAATAATTTGTAACATCTGAAAAAGTATAGTAATTATTTTTTGAATCATAATAAAGAAGTTTAAGATTTGACGGCAATTTATCACCACTGCCGTTTAAAAATGGAGGAATAGC
>CALDIF010000043.1 GCA_937901905.1 uncultured Porphyromonadaceae bacterium
CATGCCATTCAGCGAAATTCCAATATCAACATGGAACTTACTTGTGATCCGCTGAATTATTATTTCAACATCAGTCAGAAACTTCCGTGGGAGATTAATGCATCATTCTATACATTCGGTCAATTGGGGCACGCCCAAGAAAGCACCTATGCCTATACACGCTCATTCCAGCGATATGGCTTCAATGTGCAACGGTCGTTCCTTAGTGAAGACCGATTAACCATTAGACTTACAGCTAATGCACCGTTCAATAAAAATATGCACTATCGGACACGAACTGTGCAAGGCGACATTCTCGGTTATGGCGACAACATTAACGCTCAAAATGGGCGGCAGTTTCAAATTTCTGTCAGTTTCCGTTTCGGCAAGTTAAAGTCACGTGTAAAGAAAACCGAAACAACCATTGAAAACAATGATGTGGTTGGCGGAATTAACAGAGGAAACTAAACACATCATATTACAACCATAAGCGCATCTCTTCAGGGAGGTGCGTTTTTTATGTCTTTTGCTGATTGGTTCTTTTGAGTGAACTTTGCACCAAAATCACTAATCTCAAATCACTCAACAAAATTCTATGGATTTTTTAGTAGAAACCCTCAAAAACGCCTCACTGCACATTCATGCCGTGTGGCTCGCCATCGCATACATTGCCGTGATACTGGCAATGGCCGTCGATTTCGTCGCCGGACTGCGTAAGGCGAAAGAAGCAGGGCAGGTCACAACGAGCCGGGCATTGAAAATGACCACGGAGAAAGCAACGAAGTATTTCCTGCCGATGCTCTGTTTATCGTGCATCGACGTGCTGACTTCCGTCGTGTTGCCCGCACCGTTCTTCACGATGCTCATGGGCGCGTTCAACATCTTCTGCGAATGGAAGTCGGTGCTTGAAAGCACCCACGACAAGCAGGAACTGCGCGAGGCTGCCAACACCTTCAACGTCATTGTCAAGAACAAGGACGACATCGCAGCCATCGTCACACAGGCTATGGAAATGATGGCAAAAAAGCAGGAAATCGAGAGTAAACGACCAGTTATTAACTTTTCAGAAACAGACGAACAGCCATGAGCAAGAAACAATTCATGAATATCGTGCCGCAGGAAGTCGTTGCCGGCGGCGAGCGACAGCTGCGCTACAAGGGCAGCGATGGCAAGTTTCACGATGTCGCCTCGGGCAACGGCGGCGGCACCGTGCTTTCGGTCGAGGAAGTGGAACGCGTTGAGTATTTCACAAACGGCAACATCTCAAGCGACATTCCGACCAATTACTTCATGATGCGCTTCGGCGCATCGAGAATCAAGAAGTTCGAGTGTGCCTCGATGCGCTACATTTCGTCCTCGATAAACAAGCTTTATCTCGACAACGGCGTGCTCGGTTGCAGTCCGTTCTACTACGACCTGACCAATACCGCCGTCAATTTCTACGACCGCAGCCATATTCTCATTGAGGAAATCGACCGCAACACGTTCAACACCGACATGGCCGCCGCCAAAGAGTTTATGGAGCGCACCGTCAACGGGCGGATTGACAGCGTAACGCCGTACAATCTCTACTACTTGATGATGAAAAGTTCATTTATCATCACCCAAAGCAAGGTTACTTTCGTTGAGCAGCACCTTATCGGCACCGACAAGGACGGCACGCGGCATGATTACGGCATTATTCACCCAAATTTCTAAACAGTTATCACTATGAAAAAGAGAGTATTAAACATCAGACCGCAGGAAGTGACGACCGACGGGCGTACTTCCGTGCGCTACAAGGGCAGCGACGGCAAAATGCACTCGCTCGCCTCATCAATGAACGGGAACGGCGCGGGTGAACCTGCCGCCGGTCCCGCCACCGCTCAATCGTATGCCGTGGCAGACAATCCCAATGCTTTTGAGATTGTCCCTACCGGCGTGTACCTGATGGGCACGGCGACCTACAAGGCTGTCACCTGTGACGAGAGCCGAACCGAGATTGCGGTCAGCGACTTTGTCGCCTTGCTGTTGGCGAACCCCAACACCACTGTAATATCGAAGTCCAAGCCGTCAGAAGACGACAACGACTCCGTTGACATCCTTCGCCTCGCCACCATCTCAAACGACAGGCAGACGCTGACGCTCATCGGCGAGAACCGCATAGCAAGTGTGTTCGGCGAAAGCGACAAAATCCTGATGCAACCAAATTCGTAACCCGTTTCAGTTATGCAAACCACAACCGCAAAGAAAATCGTCATCCTCGGCACGGCGCACGGCTCAAACGTGCCGGGGAAATGCTCGCCCGACAGGAAGTTCCGCGAGTACAAGTTCAGCCGTGAAGTAATCGCAATGCTCAAACCGCGCCTCGAAGCCTCCGGCTTCACGGTCTTTGTCGATATGCCGGGCGACGAGGTGCCGCGCCCTGCCAACACCGAACTTTCGCTGCGCTGCAAATTCGTGAACGGAATTTGCGCCAAGTTCGGCAAGGAGAACTGCGTCTATGTGAGTATTCACGTCAACGCCGCAGGGTCAGACGGTAAATGGCACGACGCACGCGGCTTCGCCGTCTATGTGGCACGCTCTTGCTCCGCTGCGAGCAAACGCCTCGCCAAGACTTTTTGCGACCTCGCAATCAGTCGTGGCTTGCGCGGCAACCGCTCCGTGCCGAGTGAGCACTACTGGCAAGCCAATTTCTATGTGCTGCGCAACACGGCTTGCCCGGCGATTTTAACTGAGAACCTGTTCCAGGACAACCGCGACGATGTGGAGTTTCTTTCCTCGCAAGCGGGGAAAGAGGCTGTCGCCACACTCCACCTCGACGCTATCAAACAGCATTTCGCCAAATGAAAAAGTCGCTCATGCTCGCTGCAACCACGGCAATGCTTGCTGTGGTATTGCTCGCTTCGTGCCGAAGCCAAAAGACCGCCACGGCTACCACCAAAGAGGTTGTCGAAGTCGAGGCGGCCGGCTCAGTCACCACTTCAACCGCAGAGCGGTTTCAGTGGTTGAGCCGCTTATCCCTCGACATCGACAGTTTCGAGGTCATCATGCCCACTGCCGACCACGTTCCTGATTACAGGAATGTGGCGGCTGACACGGCGAATGGTCAATACAAAGGTCTATACACCATAAACAATACACCATACACAACGAGCGAAGCTCGTATTATCTTGCGTGGCAAACACGCGTCCATTGGCAAAGCCGACATCGTTCAGCGCAACGCTGCGCGTTGCACTGAACAGGTTGACACACTGTCGGCTCACCGCTCAATCGACAAGGCAGACCATTACGCGCGTGACAACGTGGGCATCGCGAAGCCCCCTGATATGACGTGGTGGCCGTGGATGCTGCTCGCAGGGCTGCTCGTAGGCTTTTGGCTTATCATCTGGCTCAATAATCACCGCAAGCGGTGAGAGTAAAGATTAAAGATGAGCGATTAGTGAGGCTAACGCCGTGAAGACAAGTTCACTAATCCCTAATCACTCATCTCTCATCTTCGGCTTAAAGCCGAATAAAATAAGGTTTATGTTAATGGCAAGGCTTCGCTGTGACAGCGCGGTCTTTACTTTTCATCATCAGCGGAACAAGTCCGCTGAAAACCCCACACTCCCGCCCTTTGCTTCTTTGTCGGTGACAAAGCCATAGAAACGCCCTTGCCGGGCACGCAGGGTACGGACTACGCTCCCTCCAAGCGGAGTTCGGCACTCTCGCAGTGAAATAAGAGCAGAGCCAAGCTCGCTTGAGCTATGCCTTATGAGCAAGAGTCGGGCGTAGCCACCGGTCCGTCGGCAGTATATGGTGCTTGACGCTCGGCGGTCTCGGCTTGCGCTGAGACCACCTCACTATGTCCCGATTTCACCTCTTGACTTCAACACTACGAACTTCATTCGCTAACAGGACGCAAGGCACAACAGGCTGACCCTGTGCTTGCAGGGACACCCCTCGCAGGTTCGGGGTGTCCTTGCAAGCGGTCGCCTTTACACGCAAGCCAACCTCCGCTGCGCTTCGGTTGTTTGCGTTATGTGCTTCGCGCCTTACCGCTCATCAATCGTGGCGCAGGTTGGACTGTTCTGCACTCCGTTACGCTGCTGAAAGTGTCCGGCATGGCAGTCTGTCCGCGCCGACACCCCACGGCTGCGGCTCGCTTCCGATGTTCGAGTATATTGGGGTATGCGCTGCGCTCCAATCCTAATTCGACATCTTACGCAAGCCCAAGCCTTTTGCGCACACGCAAAGGGGTATCGCCGCTGACTGCTATTGACACACTCATTCGCGCCACTTCGTTTGCCCCGTCCAAGTGGCTCGCAGTTCCTGCCTTATCGCTGACAATCCGCCCTGCGGTCGGTTGTCAGCGATGAGCCACACGCGCTACGATTGGTTCTACGTTGCGCCCAACACGGTTGGGCAAGTCAAGAGGTAGGACATTCGCACCACACTGCCGCCGCCCTGCGGCACGTTTCACTCTCGCTCCGCTCTACGGTCGCTGCCCGTACCCACTCGTTGCCCTGCAAGGGCAGAGGGGGGTAAACACATTGTCCAAAGACCCCAGCCCCAAGCCCCGATGTTGATGTGCCGTTCCGCTACGGCTGCGTCCGTCGCGCTCAATCAGTGCGAGAAAGTGTATCACCTGCGGTTCTCGGCTCGCTATTGACGGCGTTTGCCCGAGCGCATACGCTTTCTCCGTTGCAAGTCGGGTGTCGGCTTGCTGCGCCGCGCTGACACCCGATTGCGGCCACTGCAAAAGCCAATGCTCAACAAGTCGTCGGGCAACGCCTATGGCTCTCCGGCACACACTCTCGCACTTCAATCGCTTGCTACCTTACCTACGCTCCACCGCACATCGACATCGCCTAATCACGAAATTAAGGCACAAGCAAGTTGAGCCACAATTTCGTTGACGATTTTCGGCTCGCTGAAAATCTCAAAAAAGCGGAAGCCAAAGTGTGCCGCTGAAATGTCGTGCAAGTCGAATCCAATGTCAAGCTTGCTTGAACATTGGTGAGGCGCAGCCGACATTGCACTTGTGAAACCGAAAGTGCCTTTCGGTTCATCGTCACACATTGGTAATTTTACCGCCCAATGCCTTGCACATTCCGCTCGGCTCAAAAGCGAGTTTCGCAGACGAACAAAGAGGGCGGTCGGGGGGTCTTTGCAGACGGCATCGGGGCAAAGCCCCGTACCCCACAAAAGGCTGTTTTACAGCCTTTTGACTTTTTCAACTCTGGAAATTCGGTCAAAAAGTGAAAAACCGCTCCGAAATTTCTACGGCTAACACGCTGATATGGGTGTTTTTACGCACGTCGAAATTTCGCACAATCTTGCACACTTTCGCACACGGCTCTACCGATGTCGTTCCCCTGCAAAATCCGCTCGCCAAAGGCGAGGCTTCGGTGTCTTTTATCGGCTTATATTACAAAGGTAATTTTGTGCCGATAACGACAAATTCACATCGACACTATGAGCAATATAAACTCACAAGCAACGGTAAACCTCACCGTCAACGGTCAGCAACCTGCGCAAGTCCTGCAACAACTGAAGCAGCGAGCAATGGAACTGGAGAACGCAATCGCCAAAGCGGCGGCGGCAGGGAACAAGGTGGAACTTCGGAAACTGCGCCGTGAACTAAACGACACCCGAAAGCAAATCCGTGAGATTGAGACCTCGACAATGCAGGTCGAGCGCGTCATGCTGCGCCTCGACAGGGCAACGCCTAAGGAACTGCAAAAGACTTTGCAGACCCTCAATAGGCAGTTGGAGTACATGGAGCGTGGCAGCGCGGCATGGAACTCCCATGTCGCTAAAATCCAGCGTGTGAAAGCGGAACTCGCCAAAGTGAACGCCGAGTTGAGGACGCAGGAGAGTTTCTGGACACGGCTAAACCGCAAACTCAACGACTGGCAGACCTCACTCATGGGCATCGCCGCCCTGCTGACCGGCCTCATCATGGCTGGCCGCAAGGCGGTGAACTCCTACGCCGAAATGGAGGAGGAAATCGCCAACACCATCAAGTACACCGGCATGGCCCGTGACGAGGTGGACGCGATGAATGACAGTTTCCGAAACATGGACACCCGGACAGGGCGTGACAAACTCAATGAGTTGGCGCAGGAGGCGGGACGCTTGGGAAAGAACACCCGTGAGAGCGTGCAGGGCTACGTGGAGGCAGCCGACATCATCAACGTGGCTCTGGTCGACTTGGGCGAGGGAGCGACACAGACCATCGCCAAACTGACCAACATCTTCGGCGTGGAGCAGATACTCGGCACCAAAGACGCTATGCTTGCCGTCGGCTCTACGGTGAATGTCCTCTCGCAGAACTGTACGGCGGCGAAGCCCTACCTTGTGCAGTTCGCCCAGCGCATGGCAGGTGTGGGCGCACAGGCGAGAATGACAATCCCCGAAATACTCGCTTTCGCGGCAACGCTTGACGCCAACGGTCAGAAGGTGGAGATGTCGGCAAGTGCATTGTCAAGGTTGATCATGATGTTGTTCCAGAAGCCGCAGGAACTGGCGAAGACCGTGGGGCTGGACGTGGAGAAGTTCACCGAGACGCTGAACCGCAGCACCAACGAGGGAGTGCTGATGTTCCTCGGCAAGTTGCAGGAGATCGGCGAGAGCGATGCGCTCGCCGCCCTCTCGCCGCTGTTCAAGGACTTGGGAATGGACGGCATCCGTATGTCCCAGGTCCTCGCCACGCTCGCCACACACCTCGACATGGTGAAGTGGGAGCAGAAAGAGGCGAACAAGGCTTTTGAGGAGGCCACGTCAGCCACACGCGAGTACAACATCTTCAACAATACGGCGCAAGCCGGTATCGACAAGGCACGCAAGGCGATACACGAGTTGGCGATACAACTGGGTGAAAAATTACTCCCCCTGTACCGCCATATAATGACGAGCGGAAGCGCGATGCTGCGTTTCCTGAACATCATCGTTGATTTCGTCATCAACTTCAAGGGCGTGCTGATAACCTTGACGGCGAGTTGGGTCGCCTACACTGTGGCGGTGCAGGCAAGCAATATCGCCTTCAAGGCTCATTACTATTGGCTGGTTCTGACCGAGGCGGCGCAGAAGACTTTGAGTACGGCGACGCTCGCACTCAAAATAGCTTTCTATGCCGTGACAGGGCAGATTGAAAAGGCGAAGGCTGCTTACACGGCCTTCCACCTTTTGACGAAGACGACCCCGTGGGGCATCATCCTCGCTGCCGTCACGGCGATTGGTGTGGCTATATACAACCTCGCCACACGGACGGACGAGCTGACCAAGAAAACCAACGAGGCCATCAAGACCGCCAAAGGCTACTCGCAGGAGGTGGTCAAGGAGCAGCACGACCTTGACGTGCTTTTCGGCAAACTGAAAGGTGCAGAGAAAGGCACGAAGGACTACGAGGACGCGAAACGCGCCATCATCAACCAGTACGGCAAGTACCTGTCGGGCTTAATCAACGAGAAAGGCGAAATCCTCAACCTTGAGGCGGCATACAACCGGCTCACGCTTGCCGTCCGCAGGTCGGCGCAGGAGCGGGGCATCGCCGCCGCGCGTGAGCAGATTGACCAAGAGTATTACAAGTCTTTGGCGAGCGGACTCACAGACTTGCAGCAGAGTTTGGAGAAGAACGGCATGAGCACCAAAGACGCGGCGGCAGTCGTGGCTTCGGTCAGTTCGGCTATGGCAGCCGGCAAGCCCATTCCGCAAGCGACCGTCAACCAAATCAACGCGGCTTCGGGCGGCATCGAGTGGCGTTTGCTGCCCGACTGGATAGGCGGCAGTCAGCACCCGTTCTGGGGCGGTGACAGCCGAAAGCCGGCGGCGGTGGTCAACCGTATGTACCGCGACTACGAGACACACCGCAAAGGGCTTGCAGCCCTTGACGCTATGGAGGACGGTGTTTCACCATTGCGCCATATTGACAACTATTACCTGCAAGGCACTATCGGGCAGTTGGAGAAGATTGTCAAGAGCGGCAAGGCAGGTAGTACGGTGGTGTTCGTGGAGGGGACGCAGCAGGGAGAGTTCCGTGAGGTGAGCGTGGCTGAAGCCAAGACTTTGCTCACGCAGTACCGGGAGGAACTTGCCTACCGTGGCGGTGCAAAGACCGATGCCAACGGCATGAACCTCGACACCAACGCCACGCCCCACAACCCCTACGGCGGTGGAGGTGGTGGCACCGGCAAGACGGACAAGAAAGGTGGCGGCAGCTCATCGAAGACGGAAGACAAGTTCGCAGCCGAAAAGGCATGGCGCGAGCAGGAGGAAGCCCTGAACCGCATCGCATACGCCACAGGGCAGAAGAACTACGAGGAATACACCAAGCGTATGCTGGAGATTGAGACGCAGTTCTACGAGAAGCAGCTTGAACATACTGACCTGACCGCCAACGAGCGGCTGGGAATACAGGCGCAGTATTACGAGGCTGTGCGTAAGGAGACGGAACGTGCCAACAAGCAGAGCATCGAGGACGAGAACCGGGCATACGTTATACGCAAGTCGGAAACGCAGCAGCAGTACATCGACGGCTTGCTCTCACTTGAAGCCTATAACGAGGCTATGGCTCGCATTGAGATGGAACACCTGAAGGCCATTGCTGACCTCTACCGTGACCAAGCGTTTGCGCCCGTCACGGAGTGGGAGGAGGCAAAACGCCAAGCAGCCGAGATGATGCAGTCAGAGTATCAAGGCAATGTTGACCTTTTGAACCGTCCCCAGATTGATGCCTACGAACTCACCAAAGCAGGGTGGAAAGGCAACCCGGACAAGGAGGGCGAAGCAACCGCAACGGTGTATTCCTCGCAATACGGCATCAAGGATGCTTCGGGTAACGTGAGGGAGATACTGGTGACACCCATTCTCCCTGATGGCTCGGTATTGAGTGAGCGGCAGCTTGAAGACTATGTTTATAACGTGCTTCAAGGCAGTAGCGACATTCTCGGTGCCGACAGTCAAGGGCTGGTCATCGCCGTGGACGTTGACCCCGACGGCAGCGCAGGGGAGAAACTGCATCAGTTGCAGGAAGTGTTTTACGACGACCTTAAACCCAATGTCGATGAAAAGGCGTGGGCGGAGTTCCTGCAAGCCGATGAAGCCTACCGCAACAAACTGATTGCGGAGCAGCAGAAGAAACAGCGCGAGACCGAGGAAGCGGAACGCAAGCACGCTGCCGAGTTGAAGAAGATAAAGGACGAGTATTTCGGCAACAACGCCGCCGAGAATCTGGAGCAGTACAATGCGGCTATGGCAAACCTCGATGAGGTCTATCAAGCCGAGGTCAAGGCGGCTGGTGACAACGCCGCAGAGAAGCTGCGCATAGATGAGGCATACGAAAAGGCGAAACTCGCCCTGAAGAAGAAGTACAACCAAATCGGCAGCAATGAGGACAAAAACGCCTTGCAGAAGTTCAATCAGGAACTGCTCGACTGGCTCAATGGCGACGGCGGACAAGCCGTCACCAAATCCGTCGAGGCATTGACAAACGGAATGAGCAACATCACAAAAGTCGCGGGCAAAAATCAGGAATTCGTCTGGCTCATGGCGGCTTTCGCTCTTCCCGAAGAACTCAGGGGCAAGCCGCTCGGTCTCTTAGTCACTTATTTGCATTTCGCCGATGAAGTCTACATAAACGACAAATTCGTTGGAAGTTCAGGCGAGTTTCCACCGCACGAAAGAAGCATCATGTGGGGCTCGCATTTTTATGCGATTCCCGAGCCGCTCATAAATCCCGTAGGGCGAAACATAATCCTCATAAAAGTTTATTGCAAGGGGCGCGACGGAATCTCAAACAACATTCTTTTGGGCGAATACGAGACAATCCGCGAAAAGCACACGCTCCGTCAGTTTTTGCAATCGGTCATATATCTTTTTGCAGAAGGCGGAATGCTTTTCACCGCGCTGGTTTTCCTCATCATCTACATTTGGAGAAAAAAGGAGCGGGAATACCTTTCCTTCTCGCTTCTCTGCATGGCTTCAATGGTCATCGCGATTCCGTTTTTCTCGCCGATTTTGCCGCTCGGTTATCCGAACGCAATTCCTTTTCTTCTATATTACAAGGCAACTCTTTGCGAAGGGCTTTACCTTATAGTGTTTTTCCTTGCCACGCTCGCAATCGAATTCGTCAAAAAACGCGAGACGAAACCATTTTTTGCTATCAGAGCCGCGATTTTCATTTTTTGCACCGCACTCACTTTTCTCGCGCCAGACTACAAATCGCTGATGCAGCTCA
>CALDIF010000044.1 GCA_937901905.1 uncultured Porphyromonadaceae bacterium
TTGCGATTTTCCGAGGCGAAGCCTAATTTCGGCGTAGCCAACATTAGTGCAAACCGAATCTCTCGCGTCTGTTCCCGATGATTTGGATGGAACGAAAGTGAGCGAATTTGTTGCGCGATCACATGCAATCCTACCGAAAAAAGTAACAATTTGTTTGTAAAAATTGCTTTTTTGATGAAAAAATGTGAATTTTTGCTTGTAATTGTGATAAAATGTTTAAATTTGCAGCCGATTTTGTCGTTTGATACGACCGTGATGCTGACAGCGGAGATCGCCGGCAGCCCGTTTTAGGTTGATTTCATATGCGCTATGCCCCCCTCGTTCAGTTGGTGTGGGCGGTGGAGTGTGGCGCGATTGAGAAAGGAACATAGATATACTTTTTATTAATAGGTAAATTTATTAACAGATTGCTTATGAAAAAGATTGTGTTACTACTGTTGGTAATCTGCGCCTACGCCTTGCCGGCTCTTGCCGACAAGACGGTGACGGGTGTGGTTACCGAGGCAGGCAGCGGCGATCCCCTCATCGGCGCAACTATCCAGGCCGTTGGTACAACGACCGGTGTGGCGACTGATGTGAATGGCGAGTTCACGCTTCGCGTGCCTGACAATGTGAAGACGCTCAAGATTTCTTACATCGGTTATGAGCCGCTCGAAGTGGGTGTCGCCAGCCGCCTCGTCGTTGAGTTGCAGGCTTCGGGGACTACGCTCGATGGTGTTGTCGTGACCGCGTTGGGTATCTCGCGTCAGGAGAAGACGCTCGGTTACAGCGCCACCACTTTGAAAGCCGATGACCTCGTTGAGGGTCATGTGTCTAACGTGACCACGGCACTTGCCGGTAAGGTCGCCGGTGTTCAGGTGCGTGCTTCGAGCAATGACCCCGGTATGGCTAACGACGTCATTATCCGTGGTATCAGTTCTATCAACGGCAGCAACCAGCCTCTCTACGTGATTGATGGTGTGCCCTTGCAGAACACCACCTTGCTCAACACCAGCCAAGACTACATGAACCAGATGGGTGGTATAACCAACGTTAACCCCAGCGATATCGAGTCGATGACGATTCTCAAGGGTGCTGCCGCTACCTCGCTCTACGGTTCGCGTGCCGCTAACGGTGTAATTCTCATTACCACCAAGAAGGGTTCTCGTGGTGTTGACAAGAACTTCACAGTCACCTACGACGGTGCTCTCCAGTGGAAGCGCGTGTCGACCTTGCCCAAGTTCCAAAACAAGTACGGTCAAGGTTGGAACGGTGTTCAAACTTTCATTGAGAACGGTTCGTGGGGACCCGAGATGGACGGTTCGTGGCAGGTTGTCGGTCCTATCTATGACAACCAACAGTTGCTCCACCGGTATAGCCCGGTGAAGAACAATATCCGCGACTTCTTCGACACCGGCTTCATGCAGAGTCACTCGGTCGCTTTCAGTGGTGTGAGCGACGACAGCAAGGCAAGTTACTATCTCAGTTACGGTTACACCGGTGACAATGGTATCATTCCCGGTGCAAAGGACACCTTCAAGCGTCACACTATCGCCGCACGCGGCAGTTTCGATGCCACCAAGTTCTTGAAACTCTCATCGTCGTTAAACTTCTCTCGCAGCAACACCAACACCGTTGCTTCGATGCAGGGTGCGTCAATGATAGACGGTTTATATGAGTTCCCGCGCGACCTCTCGCTTGTCGACCACAAGGACACCACCTCGCCCTTCAACCAGCCTGCAGCGTGGTACACGCCCTACGGTATCACCAACCCCTATTGGGCTATCGAGAACAACTACAACCACAATGACAGCAAGCAGTTCTTCGGAAACTTGCAAGTGGACATCAACCCGATTAGCAAATTGACCTTGACCTACCGTCTCGGTATGGACTACACCGACTATGATGTGAAGATCGGTGAGCCTCAGATTGCTCTCGATGATGCTCTCGTTAACGAGGACTACGGTTACGCTCCCAGCAACATGAACCAGTCCGGTTACGTTTACTCGCGTTACTATCGCGGTTACGAGATCAACAACGACTTCCTTGCCAACTACAAGGACAAGTTCATTGACGGTCGTCTTGACTTGAACGTGAATGCCGGTGTTAACATGAACGAGCGTAACACCACTTACATGACCGGTCGCACCGATGACCTGACGTTCTACACGGACTTCTGGGATTTGAGCAACGGTGCCACGAAGACCACCTTGACCGAGAGCCAGAGCAAGCGTCGCCTTGTCGGTTTGTTCGGTGATGTGACCCTCGGTTGGGACGACCTTCTCTTCCTCGAGTTGACTGCCCGTAACGACTGGTCGTCAACGCTGCCCTTGGGCAACAACAGTTACTTCTATCCGGGCGCAACGCTGAGTTGGATCTTCAGCAAGCACCTCAACGTTCCTGCAATAGACTTCGGTAAGTTGCGTCTCGCCTACGGTCGCACCGGTAACGATGCCGGCGTGTACTTGACAAGTGCAACATTCGTTCAAGGTTATTCTAACGGTTACTACGGCAGCGACTTGACCGCGTTCCCCCACGGAGGTATCAATGCGTTCCAAGCAGCCGCCAAAATCGGCAGCAACAACTTGAAGCCCGAGATGACCACCGAGTTTGAGGTCGGTTTGAACATGCAATTCTTCAAGGGTCGTGCCGGATTTGACGTGTCGTTCTACAACCGCGTGACCAATGACCAAATCTTCACTCTGCCGGTTGACCCCGCCATGGGTTACACCAACATGGTGACCAACTTCGGTAAGGTTCGCAACCGCGGTATTGAGTTGTTGCTTGACTTCACCCCCGTTCGTACAGGCGATTGGAAGTGGAATGTGACCTTCAACTTTGCCAAGAACTGGAACAAGGTTGTCTCGATGCCCGAGAGCCTTGAGGGTGGTCGCACGACCATCAACCGCTTCAGTGCCGGCGATGATGCCGTCTACATGTACGCCGAGGCAGGCAAGCCCATTGGTGAACTCTACACCTACATGCCCCAGTTTACAGCCGACGGTAAGATTATCGTTGATGCTAACGGTCAGCCCGTCCTCTCGACTTCAGTTGAGGATACCGGCAAGAGCGTGAACAGCAAGTGGACCGGTGGTGCCACCACCTCCTTGACCTGGAAGTTCCTCACCTTGAGTGCTGCTCTTGATATCCGTTACGGCGGTTGGATGTTCTCACGCACCAGCAACTTGATGCAATTTACAGGTAACGGTTACTTCACCACTTACAACGATCGTCGTCCGTTTATCATTCCCAACTCGGTTGTCAGCGACGGAGCGGGCGGTTACGTGGAAAACACCACTCCCATCTATCTTACCGACGGCAGTTACCAAGACTGGTACAACAAGTACGGTTTCAACAAGGGTGGCGAGGCTTACTTGGTCGACCGCACAATGGTTAAGTTGCGTAACATCACCCTGGGTGTTCAGTTGCCCAAGAAGTGGGTCAGCGCATGCTACTTGAGCGATGCCTCTGTTTCGTTCTTCTGCAACAACGTGTTCACCTGGACAGCCAAGAGCAATTACAGTATTGATCCTGAGGCGAGTTCCTATGGTAATGACTTGTACGGTGCCTTCGGTGAGTTATATGCTAACCCGGCATGCCGCACCTTCGGTGTTAACTTGAATGTCAAATTCTAATCAACAAGGAGGATCAAATCATGAAGAAATTTTTTGCATTTTCAGCTATATTGATGGCGTTTGCTTTCACGTCGTGTGACAATTATCTTGATATCAATCAAGATCCCAACTCTCCCAGTGAAGATGCCATCACTACCGATATGCTGTTCCCGGCAGCCGAGATGAACCTCGCCGGTTCTTACGGTGACTTCCTGCGTATTTGCGGCGGTTACTACGCCCAGCACTACTCGCAGACCTTCGGTACCAGCAACTATCTTGACTACTCGCAGTTCACGATGAGTGCAACTCGCTCGAGCAGTACCTACACCCAGTTGAACGCTCGCGTGCTCGGCAACCTCAAGACCGTGCGCGAGAAGGCTATCGCCGCCGAGGACTATGCCACCAACCTTGCTGCAACGGCATTGTGGGCTTTCACTTATCAAGTTCTTGTTGACTGCTACGGTGAGTTGCCTTATACCGAGGCTTTCACCGGCAACCCCACTCCTTCCTATAATGACGGTGCCGACATCTATGCCGGCGTGATTGCCGAGTTGGAAGAGGCTAAGGCTCAACCCCTCAACAGCCAATCTTGTGTCAACTTCCTATTCCCCGGCAAGAGCGCAAGCGATTGGCAAGCATTTGCCAATGCAGTGCTTTTCAAACTCTATATGCGCGAGAGCGGTGTCGTTGACGTGCAAGCCAAACTTGATGCCCTTGTGGCTGAGGATAACTTCCCCGGTGATGTGGCTTACACCAACTGGACAAACGAGAGTGGTCATATGAGTCCGTTCTTCGCCGAGGAGTTCTCGAGCGCATGGGGTTCTACCCAAATCAATGTAATCGGTAACGTTGCTATCATTCGCACGATGCAACAGTACAACGCCGATGGTGACATCGTGTTCACCGACGGTCGTCTCGCCAAGTTCTTCGCGACCAACACGGCAGGTAACTACACCGGTGGTGTGTCGGGAACCAACTTCTCGACTGCCGAGGGTGACCAAAAGAGTTCCGCTTATTGGAACCGTCCCGTTGCAAGTTACAATATGCCGGTCTATTTGATTACCGAGAGCGAGATTGAGTTCTTCCTTGCCGAGTATTATGCCAAGAAGGGTAATGCCGCTCAAGCACAGGCTCACTACAACGCAGCCATCGAGGCTTCGTTCGAAAGTGCCGGTGCCGATGGTGCTGCCGACGTGATTGCCCGTTATCCCTATAGCCAGGGTAGTTATAAGGAGAATATCGGTATCGCAAAGTGGGTTGCGCTCGCCGGAACCAACAACTTTGAGGCTTGGTGTGAGATGCGCCGTCTGGGTTATCCCACCTTCGGCAGTGTGACCGGCTCTCAACTCTACAATGAGACTTCACATGCTTACACACCCGACAACTACGTTGCCGGCACGCTCTACACGCCTATCCAAGTTAACGGTAATTTGGGTGCGGGTAAGATATTGCAACGCTTCCCCTACGCCGAGAGCAGCAGCACTCGCAACAGCAATGCTCCCACGCAGACCGAGGCTGTCTATGGCACTCCCGTGTTCTGGGCAAAGTAATGTAATTTGTGTCAAACTCATCTAAACAAATGAAGATTATGAAGAAATCACTTATATGCTTGCTCGCAGGTGCCTTGTCGTTGGTGTCACTCACCGGTTGCGACAAGGATTCGGAGGGGTTGACCAAGATTACAACCTACGCCGTGATTGACCTTGATGGCGGCTCGCTTGTTAAGGTTAATAAGGGTGCCACGTTCACCGACCCGGGCTTTACAGCAATACAAGGAACTGAAGATGTGACCGCCAACGTCACCGTTTCGGGCAATGTGAACACCGCTCGCTGCGGTTTCTACACCTTGACCTATAGCGTGGTGAACCCCGACGGTTTCCCCGCCACTGCCAGCCGTACGGTTATGGTAGTTGACCCCGATAACTTCGCCAGTGCCTATTTGGCTTCTTGTAAATACGGTTCTCGCAGTTATAGCGGTCTCAAGATTATGATTACCGACAATGGTGACGGCACCTACGCTATCGATGACCTTGCCGGAGGTCTGTACTGCCAGGGACGTTATCCGGGCTATGAGGCTTACGGATATGACTTTTGGTACGATGATAATCTCAAACTTGATGGCAGCACTGTGACTCTCGCCGCCGGTATGGGCAGCGGCACCAACTGGTATTGGAAAGAGCCTCTCGACTGTCTCAACGGTACTTACGATGCCGAAACAGGCACTGTTACTTATCTCGCGGCTTTCAGTGGTGATGCCGACGATGCGATTAGTGTCACTTTAACCAAGTAAAATAGAGGTACATTATGAAGAAGTTATTATATTTTGCCGCATTGGCTCTGATGTTTGCCGGAACTTCCTGCGATAAGGAAGAGGTTGGTGGCACTGCTACCGAGGCTATGGCAGGACAGTGGTACGTCACTATGGACGGTGTTGATGATAACGGTCAGCCTCTTGACGATGACTATTTGGATTTCTTTGGTGACGGTCTGTTCTTTGTTAACACTTATAACACGAGTGCTAACGATCCCACCAAGATGTTTATCGAGGAACTCGGCGATGCTTATCTCGGTTTCTATACTCGTATCAATGCAATTCCCGGTTCGTTGGAGTTTGCAACCGATGGCGAGGTAGAGAACTTGAGCGGGCGTTTCAATGCTCTCACTATCACCGATGGTAAGATTTTGCTCGGTGCCGGTCATCAGAATAACGGTTCTCCGTGTGATTCTATCGTGTTCTACGTCTCGTTTGCCGGCGATCCTTTTCCCGGTATGTACGGACATTCCAAGTATCGCGTGAGTGGTATCCGCTACAGCGGTCTTGCCGAGAACGATTGATAAGCAATAGTAACCTATATACCGAGTGGGGGCGTGTCGCGCAAGGACACGACCCCCACTTTCGTTTTAGCGGATTTACGAGAGAAATTAGTAGTTATCATGTCCGACCTGTCTGACACCATCACCCGTCGGGCGCCCCGGCTGCTCGTGCCGTATATCGGCAGATGAGTCGCCCGTCGGGCGACGATGCCATGAGACACGACAACCCCGCTTGTCGCGCTATCGCGCTCCAAACGGGGTTACACAAATGCTTCGACCTCCGGTCGATGAGATATAGCCTCCTGCAGAGGCTGCGCGCGCCCTCACGGGCTGTCCGTAGGTTACGCTGCGCTCCACCTACGGTTACCTATATTTCGCCCTCACGGGC
>CALDIF010000045.1 GCA_937901905.1 uncultured Porphyromonadaceae bacterium
AGCGTGCCTCGGTGGCGTAATCGGCATGGTTGGGACGATAACAACGTGCAATGGCATTGTAGTCGTCACTATGGTGATTCGTGTTGCGAATGATGTACCCGATGGGGGTGCCCAAGGTCTTGCCGAGGTATATGCCGCTCAACACTTCCACATCGTCGGTCTCGTTGCGTTGTGTCGTCAGTCCCGATTGTCCCGGGCGTCGACGTGCCACATACCGCTGTAAGGTGTCGATGTCTATCGCTTCGCCGGGCGGAACACCGTCTATCACGCCCCCCAACGCCGCTCCGTGTGATTCACCGTAAGTTGTCACCCTATATAAGTGTCCGAATGTGTTCATCGTCAGTTGTATTGTTTCAATAGGTGTTTTTCATCATTTGTTTACTCGGTGGCGATGTCGGCGAGTGTGGCATGAGCGAGGTCGGCAAGTGTCGTTGGGGATAGTCGCACTTGCAGTCCTCGCCGTCCCGCACTGACGCATATAGTCGCGTGCTCGACGCATGCCTCGTGCAGGAATGTGGGCAACGCCTTTTTCATGCCTAACGGCGAGCAGCCACCACGAATGTAACCTGTCGAGGGTAACAACTCTTTCAAGGGTAACATCTCGGCCCGTTTGTTGCCCGAGGCACGAGCGGCTTTCTTGAGATCAACGTCGTGTCCACCGGGTACGACACACACGAACAAGCCCGTGCGGTCGCCACGCAGCACAAGCGTCTTGTACACTTCGGCAGGTGACAAACCCAGTTGAGCCGCCACGTGCTCCACGCTCAAGTCACTCTCGTCCACCTCGTAGGCGATGACCTCGTAACTCACCTTTGCCGCGTCAAGCAGTCGGCACACGTTGGTTTTGTCGGTTTTTTTCATTTTTTTGCGGTTAACTTTGTGCAAATTTACACATTCTGCCTTAACTTTGCAAAAAATGATACACAGTGATGATAACTAAAAAGATATATTTGACACTGATTGCCCTGTTGGCAACTGTCGTGGCTCCCGCTCAAGACGGGGTGCTGAATGTCACCAACTTGTCGCTCGTGTGGTCACAAGTGATGTTGCGCCCCCATCGCGATGCCGGTGTCCTCGTGAACTATATTATGAACGCAATTGCCGGTGACCGCGATAATTATTTGCAAAACCTTGACTGGGCCGAGCGTCACTTGCTTGATCCCACCGACAGCCTCTACTGTGAAGAAATGATGACCATGCTGCTCGAACACGCGACCGAGTGCAACACCCTCACAGCCGATGAGCGACTGCGTCCGCAGTTGTTGCTTGAAAACCTGTCTCGCAACCGCATCGGCACCATGGCTGCACCATTGCTCGTCGAACGACTCGATAAGTCGTCTTTTGACCCCTCCACTCAACCCGACTGCTACAAGTTGCTGTTGTTCTACGATCCCACTTGCGACGATTGCGAACGCGTGATGCTTCGCATTGCCGACAGTGATGTCATTGGTGAGATGGTCGCTGCCGGCTCGTTGGCGGTGACAGGCGTGTACGGCGGAAACGATGTCAAGGCATGGCGCAAGCACCCGTGTCCGCCGCCTCTCGCGACGACGTGGAGTAGGGGATTGTATGATGACAACGAAGATTGGTATGTGCCGTCTTATCCGATGATGTATCTGCTCGCCACCGACGGCACCGTACTCATCAAGAACGAGCCGAGTCTCAATCGCATGACACGCGTTCTCGAGACCGTGAGAACCGCCGGCAGCGAAAACCCTGCGCTGCTCGCTCGCGACTTATTCAACCTGCGTTGAGCATTGCCCTGAAACGGTCGGGAGGTGTATGCCGGCTGCAATTCACGACAGATATGGCACGCGCGGGTTGTACTCGATGATAACGTAGTCGGTGCTGCCCTCCTTTACCACACATGCTGCCGAAGCACGCACTCCCACAATCCACAGTACTTCATCGCCTCGCATCAGTAACCATGCGGTGCGACGCTCAAAGGTGGGAACTTTGTTGTCGGCGAGTACGTCATTCACGGCTCTTGTTCCTCGCATACCGTACAGGCGTATGCGGTCGCCGTTGCGACGGTGGCGTAACTTGAACTCATAGTTGTAATAAAACAACTCATTGGGTAACGCTATCGTGGTTCTGCCGTCTATCATCGAGGTGTCAAACGGCATTATGCCGTGCGTGAGATAAAACATGGAATCGTCAACCTGATTGAAAGGGACTTCGCTGTCATCAATTTCGATATAGAAGTTTCTCACGAGGTCAGCCGAATGACTGTCTAAAAGCAGAGTGTAATTTGAACTGATGAACTCGGCACCGGCGCGCGAACAAGCAACGGCATTCATGAAGTCCCTGACTTGTTCGGCGTTAAAACCGCGAGGGTGTAACCACTCGAACATCAATGTTTGAGCGTTGATGTACTTATTCAACCGGACTAAATCGACCCTCTCAATCACTACGCCGTTATAAGCGACATAACCTATTATATTCTTGAATGCCTCTTGTAATAACTCATCATAGAGAGCCACACCGCTTGCTGTCGCCTCGATGGTGTTGAGCAGTCGTTTGCGTGCACCGGGAAATTGTTCTTCAAGTGTAGGTAAGACGATGTTGCGTAGTCGGTTGCGCTGGTAGAGGTTCTCCTTATTGGTGCTGTCATCGACCCACGGTTGTCCTATTTCAATAAGAAAATCCTCAATATCGGCTCGCGTTACACATAGTAGCGGTCTCACCAGGTGTCGATTGAGAGGGCGCATTCCGGCGAGTCCGTGCACTCCGGTACCACGCAGGGCGTTGAGCATCACCGTCTCGATGTTGTCATCACTGTGATGTGCCGTCATGATAAACTCACAGTCTCCGTCGAGGTAGGCATCGGCAAAACGGTGGTAGCGCAGTTCGCGTCCTGCCATCTCGTGGCTGATGCCCGCTTGTGCGGCATATCCTTTCACGTCAAGGTCTATCACCTGTAGCGGCACGCCCAATCGGTCGCACAAGCCTTCCACAAAATGCCGGTCGCGGATAGCCTCCTCGTTGCGCAGGTGGTGATTGAAATGAATGACCTTAACGTCCCACTCGAGTTGCTTTGCCACGACGAGCAAAGCCGTGCTGTCGGCACCGCCGCTCACACCAATCACCACACGAGTGCCTTTTATCACCCCTAATCGCGATGCAAATGCGTGTACTCGCGATAAAAATTCAGTTGCATTCATTGTCTCGGGGCACCAACAGTGCCGATAGTTCGTATAATAAATATATAGGTAAGAACACTATCATGAGCGTGAACGGGTCGCCCGTGGGCGTGACGAGTGCGGCAAGGGTGAGCAGTGCGACGACGGCATGCCTGCGGTAGTGCCCGAAGAAACTGCGGTGTAGCGCGCCCAAACGCCCTAATACCCAGCATAGTAGCGGTAACTCGAACACAATGCCCATGATGAGTAACATCGACACCATCAAGTCGAGGTAATTGTCGAGTGTGAAATGTGTTTCCACAAGGTCGCTCACGCGGTACTCGGCAAGGAAACGAAACGTTACGGGAAAGACTAACAGATACCCGACGGCGACACCGGTGTAGAACATCAGCGTGGACATACTCATGGCGGTTGCTACACTGCGCTTCTCTCGGGGATATAACGCCGGAGCCACAAAGTTCCACGCGAGCCACACCACTACCGGCAAAGCCAATGCCACGGCAAGGTAAGCACTCGTCGACAAGTGAATAAAGAACTGGCTCGGCACCTCAATGGTCATCAACCGGTAGTCAAAGCCGGTAGTGGTGATTTCGGGCAACCACTCCACGGCAGATGTCACTCTCTCAAAGACACGATACAGAATAAAATCGCCGTGTGTGGGACCGAGTATTACCGTGTCGAAGATTCGGGGCATCATGACAAACAGTGCCACAGTGAACACGACAACCACAATGACAGCGCGCAACAACACGCCACGCAATGCCTCCACGTGATCCCAAAACGACATCTCCTCCATCACAAGGTCGGCTGTGAGGATTATTCTTTGGTGGTCTCTTTCTCTTTTTCTTTATCGTCGACTTTTTCTTTATCGTCGATGGGACGTTCCACCTCGTCCTTGATGTCGTTAAGCCCCTTTTTGAAGCCTCTCACACCCTTGCCAATGCCTTGCATTAACTCCGGCAACTTCTTGCCGCCGAATAGCAGCAACACCACGAAGGCGATAAGTATCAGTTCGCCTGTTCCCAGATTGCCTAAAAAACCTAACATCTTGTTATAATTATGTCAATGTAATATTGTTGTTGCGTTATCAAATCATTCAAGTTTCTAAAGTTCTGAAACTGTATAAGCCTGAAGATTAGGAATTAAAGAATGAGGGAATAGTGAGATGAATTCCGATAAAATTTTCTTATCACAGCCGCCTTGTTCATTAATCTTTAACCCTTTAATCGGTGAGCAAGTTAACAACTTGCGAAACTTGAGTTTTATTATAATATAATGTGGGTGACCTCGCGTAGAGGGCAAGAGCCTCGTATAGTCCTAACCGGTCAGTCGCCGTGTTGCATGTTCTTGATGATGTACTTGACCACGCCCCATATCACGAAGTCGTTATCCTCGCTGACGGCAATCTCGGGATAGTGGGCATTGGCGGGTGTTAAAAACACTTTGCCGTCGTGCATTGTCACGCGCTTGACGGTGAAATCGCCGTCAAGAAAACACACCGCTATGTTGCCGTCGCTCGCCGTGAGTGACCTGTCGATTATCAACAAGTCGCCCTGGTTGATGCCGGCATCAACCATCGAGTCGCCAATCACTCGCGCGCAAAACGTCGCGGCAGGATTGCTCACCAACTCGCGGTTAAGGTTAATCGTGTCGCCCATGCTACCCTGTACCGGGCTGGGAAACCCCGCCTGAATGCGACTTTCGTAGTACTGTAACGCTATCTGTTCGCTATCCTCGGTTATGTCGTAAAATTCTATCATCTGACTCTGTTAGAAATGCCACCGCAAAGATACTAAAACTTAACATCTGTTGCAAATTCGGCGTTATGCCGACCCGTCACGACAAATAATATACTCAAGTTTCTAAAGTTTTAAAACTTTAGAAACTTGAAGTTTAGAGGTAAGAGTTTAGTGTTTAGAGAAGAAAAAATCTTCAAATTTCATTGGTAATGTCGCCAGCTGGCAATTAAGGTAATTCTATAAACTATAGACTATAAACTATAGACTATAAACTATAGACTATAAACTATAACCTATAAACTATAAACTATAAACTTCAAGTTTATAAATGTGCTATAGCACTTTAGAAACTTGAATATATTAAGAATTTTACGATAATTTACGTGAGATATAGCCGCGAATATAGCCGCGAATAGCCAAAAATAGAGAAAATAGGGATACCTCGGAAGACCTCGGAAGCCGTTAAAAGTTTTGCTAATTAAAAAAAAATGCGTAACTTTGCACCGATTTATAATTATTTGATAGTTATTTGTGTTGAATTTACTATCATTTGTGATAAATGAAGGGTGATTTTAAATATTTTGCATCGGTTGTGGCATGCGTCTCGTGCGTGTGCTGCTTGTCGTCGTGTTTCAAAGAGGAACCACTCAACGCCGAGTGCGACATCGAACGCATAGCAATACGTGTCGACGAACCCGAAAAATTCTTTTTCCAACTCACCGACACTGCTCGCGAGGTCAACTATGCCGACAGCGAGATTTTTATCGATGTGCGAGGAGCCGCCGACGTGAGTGCGGTGGCTTTGTACTTTAATACGACGAGTGGAGCCACTGTGACACCTGTCAGTGGCTCGGTGCAAGACTTCAGTGCCGGTCCCGTGACCTACACCGTCACCAGCGAGGACGGTATGTGGCATCGCGAGTATCACATCTCATTGCGCAATGTGTTCGTTACCGTTCAAGATACTATCAAGTACGACTTTGAGCATTACGAACTCGATACATCGGGTCGTTACTACATTTGGCACAACACTCTTGCCGACGGTTCGCTCGGTAATGATTGGGCAAGTGGCAATCCGGGCTTTAAAATGAGCAAGGGCTCTGCCAAGGTTGATGAGTACCCCACGGTGGCGGTCGTTGATGGCTTTGATGGTGCTTGTGTGCGCTTGACAACTCGCGACACAGGTCTTTTCGGTCAGATGGCTAATATGCCCATTGCCGCCGGAAACTTGTTTATAGGTGAATTTGACGCTACTTATGCTTTGGAAGATGCGATGAAAGCGACGCGTTTCGGGAAGCCATTTACCGACACCCCTGTCAAGTATACAGGTTATTACAAGTTCAAGCGAGGTCCGATTTTTACAAACCGAAACAAGACAACAGACCCGAATCGTCAAGATAAGGGAGACATATACGCGGTGTTATATCGCAACCATGATGATGCCGGCAATGCCGTGATGTTACAGGGCGACAATGTCAAGACAAGTCCGTTAATTGTGGCGCTTGCACAAGTTGATATTAAAGAAACCGATGAGTGGACATTCTTTGAGGTGGAGTTCAACTATCGTGGGGAGGTTGACAAAGCCTTGCTTGCCGAGCGCGGTTACAGTTTCACCGTGGTGTTCAGCAGCAGTGAGGGTGGTGCCTCGTTTGAGGGAGCCGTGGGCAGTGAGTTGTGGGTCGATAAAGTGCGTGTGATTGCTTCGCATGAAGAATGACACTCAAGGCTGCGGTTTTAAAGTTTAAAGATTGATTATAGAGAAGCGAGATGATCAGAAATCTTGTTGTGATATTGATGATAACGGCGGTGTCGCTCACGAGTGATGCCGGTCATTGGCTCGTCGATAGTATAACAACCGAAGGACACATCGGCTATAACATCGGTGGTACGGCACCTATCGGCATGCCTGCAACGATACGTCATCTTGACAAGTATGAGTTGACACCGAGTTTGCGTGTCGGAGTGAGTGTCACAAAACGCCTGTCTTCGCGTTGGGGATTGCGTGCCGGTCTGCAGTTCGAGAACAAGGGCATGAAGACCGATGCTCGCGTGAAAAATTACAAGATGGAAATGGTCAAGGGTGGTGAAGTCTTGGGTGGAGTGTTCACCGGTAATGTGGTGACACGAACCGGACTGTGGATGTTCACCATTCCCATTCAAGCCACTTGTAAATTGAGTCATAAAGTCTCCTTGCGTGCCGGCGTGTACGGCAGTTACTTGACCGGACGTTTCTTTGACGGGTGGGCTTACGACGGTTACCTGCGAGTTGATGACCCCACGGGACTTAAGGTTCAATTAGGGCACGATGCCGGTGAGCGAGGCGATTATGACTTCAACAGTAATCTGCGTCATTGGCAGTGGGGCGTCGGTGCCGGTGTTGATTGGTATTTTCATCGTCGTTTAGGCCTTTACGGCGAGTTGAATTGGGGCATGAGTGGTGCGTTCAAGAGTGATTTCAAGACTATCGAACAGACCATGCACCCCATTTACGGCTCTATCGGATTGACCTATCGCCTCCACTGACCCCCCCTTAATCTCACGTAAAATTGCGTATAATTCCATGTATAATTCGTAAAAAACAATTATGACATACAGGGATTTAATATATAAGATAAGAGGATGCGCTTTTGAAGTTTACAAGCATCTCGGGCCAGGGCTACTTGAGTAGGCATACGAAGCGGCTATGATGCATGAGTACTCAAGTTGAGTACTCAAGTATTGAGAGAACTATATTATTAATTTATAAATAAATAATGCTTATGAGAAAATTATTTACAATGCTTGTGGCATCGGTAATGGCTCTTGCCGGCATGGCAACAACCACCTTTACCGGCACGCTCACTGTCACCATCAACGGTGAACTTGCAAGTAAAGACGTGAACTCGAAGATTGAGGTCGATAAAGATGGCGACTTTTATTCTTTGAGTGTCAATAATTTTATGTTTAGCGGTATGCCTATCGGTACTATTAAATTGACCGGTATTGAGGGTAACACCAAAGGATATGTAACTTCATTGTACGTCAATCAAAGTGTAACCATATCAGCTGGTGATGCCGAGGGTGTAGACTTTTGGATGGGTCCGTTGCTAGGTTCTGTGCCTTTGCAGATGTTCGCATATTTTGACAGTTATGAGAACCATAATAACTATTTGTCGGTAGATATTGACATTGATATGGTTGCCTCGTTGGGTCAAGTGATTAAAGTACATTTCGAGAATGCCTTTGATAGCGATTTCTCTATGTTGCAGCATGAGAATAGCGACTTTGAATCATGGGCATCGGGTACTAATCCCGAACCGACGGGTTGGTCAGGGTTTAAAAATGCTACAGGTGGCATGCAGAGTATGATAAAAGCACAAACTTATCTCTCGAAAGGTTCCTCAAGCGAAGCTCATGGTGGAAGTGCTTGTGCAAAAGTTTCTTCTTATAAATATAAAATGATAGTTCTCAATGTCTATGCAAACGGTACATTTACTAACGGTAGATTAAATGCCGGTTCAGCGACAGCCGATGATGCATCAGGAAATTATTCGTATATGGAGTCCTCAAGCTCTGATTATTATCATGAGGTCTTGGTTGCGCCCGATGCTATCAGTGCTTGGATGAAATTGAACTCTACTGTTCCAACAGACAACCCCGCAAATTTAAGTGTGATTTTGTTTGACGGTACCCGTTATCAAGACCCCGAAAGTGATGGGAGCAATAAAGAAAATGTTGCAGCGAAAGCACAAGATAAGACCTCAATCACGCGTAGAAACGGCTATGACGATTGGAAACAAGACATCGTGCCGTTTACTTACACCGATGTGGATAAGGCAAAAGCGATATTGATCACATTCTCCACCAGTTCAACTCCGGGTGGATTGAGTTCGAGTGTGAGCGGAGAAACTCTATATGTCGATGACATTGAGTTACACTATTACAACCGTGTGACCGACATTAAGTTTAATGGTACACAACTTGCCGGTTTTAGTGAGGACACGCACGAGTATAGCGTTGCAATCGGTATTGACGTTGTGGTGACAGAGGATAATTTTAGTGCATCATTTGTCGGTGTCTCGGCTGTTACGGGTGTTTATGTTACGGAGTTGCCCTATGGGGTGGGTTACAAGGCCACCGTTTATGCAATATCACCTAAGATGGAGATGAACCAATACGTTATCACCTTAAACCGCCCGATAACCGCGCTGGCTGATGTTCTTGACGGAGAAACAGCCAAGGTGATTGTTGCTGATGATTTGGCTATTGTGAAAACCACCGAGGACGGTGATATTTATGCAGCTGACAGTGATAATAACTGGGTGCGTCTGTCGTTTAGTGACGAAACCGTTTTTGAGAATGTAAAGGGTAAGACTTCAATATCGGGTGGTACATTGGTAGGCAATTATACTGCCGATGCTCTTGACCCTAACATTAATGTTTTGACTGCAGGAGGTAGTAGTGCCGATGTTGATTACGAGATTGCTCAAATTGACCTTGCTACTCATAAGGATGGCGACCCTGAGTTTAGCGAACTTGCCGCAAACCAAGTGGTTGAGTTCACCGGTTATTACTTCGACGGCAAGTTGCGTGGCTTGCAGGCAACGGGCGCAAAGGGACAAAGCCTTGACCTTGATGTCACCCCCATGGGCTTGGAGAGCGTTGATGATCTTGGTCTTGTTGAGGGCGGTCGTTACAAGATTACGGCTGCTGTGACATTCCACGAGGCATGGAACGGCGCACCGCGCAAGGCTCGCTCGAATTACGACTATGACTTCCAAAACGTGGTCGCCAAGGTTCTTGCAGAGCCCGAGACTATCACTATTACCGGTGTTGAGGACATCAACAGCGAGGCCGAGGTGGTCAGCACCCGCTATTACAACGTGGCTGGTCAACAGGTTGCTGCTCCTGTCGATGGTGTGAACATCGTCGTCACGACCCTTAGCGACGGAACTGTCAAGACCGCCAAAGTCTTGAAATAAAACAAATGATTATTTCTCTCGTAAATTTTCGTAAATAACGGCAAATAGAGGATTTGCGAAAAATTTACGGAAATTTGCGAGAGATGTTTTTTAAAACCAAGAAACATTATGAAGAAATTTTTACTTTCGGTTGCAACAGCGACTTTGTCATTAGGTGCATTCGCTTCGGATTATACCGGTCAACTTAATGTGTCGGTAACAGATGAAGAAAGTGGCGAAACCTATGAGGTGTTCCAAGAGACCTCTATCACACTTGAAGAAGTTGACGGCAAGTATAACTTCACCTTGAAGAATTTTTTACTTTCGGTTGAGGATGAGGAGACCGGTGACGTGGATTATATACCCGTCGGTAATATCGCTGTTGAGGGTCTCGAGGCAACCGAGGCTGCGGGTTACAAGACGCTCAAGTTTAACAATTCGGTGCAGATCGCCGAAGGTGAGGACGAGGCTCTTCCCGAGGGTTATGATGCATGGTTCGGTCCGTTCTTGGGCGATGTGCCCATTGACCTCGTGGCAAAGTTTAATGATGCCGCGTTAACGGTCAATATCTCTATCAACTTGACCATACTGCCCCAGGCTATTAAGGTCGGTTTCATCGGCACCAATCCCGACGCTATCGGTGGCAGTGATGACGGTCGTAGCCCCAGCGATGTGAATAAGGATGACCAAATCAATGTTGCCGATGTCAACATCGTGCTCACTGATATTCTCAACGAGGTCCCCGCTTTCCCCAACGCTGAGTGATGACATAATCCCATAACGGGATAAGACCAAGATAAGGGTTGCGACAACACATCGCGACCCTTTGTCGTTGACGGGCTCTTGCCTATACGAGAAGTCGACCCGTGCGATGGCAGCCGGGTCGCCCGTCGGGCGACGATGTGGGCTGACGCTCACGCTTACTATACCGAGGTGACCATCATCTGCGTCTCGACCGGCGGTCGAGCGATCTGTGTAACCCGCGGTGGAGCGCAGCGACACAGTGGGCATGTGACTGAGGGTGAAGTCGGCTGAAAGCCGACCCATCTGCTCATGCCGTATGCCGGCAGATGAGTCGCCCTCACGGGCGACGATATATGTCCTGCTTTCCCCCGCTTGTCGCGCTATCGAGCGACACCGTGGGCATGGTGAAGTCGGCTGAAATTTCGTTCATAAAAGATTTTTTATTAAATTTGCGGCAAATCGGTATACTGTTATGAAACTGTATATTGACCTGTTTTTAACATTCGTGCGCATCGGGGTATTCACCTTCGGTGGGGGGTGGGCAATGTTAGCACTCATCGAGCGTGAGGTGGTCGAACGTCACTCGTGGATCGAACGCAGCGACTTCCTTGACCTGCTCGCTATGGCACAGTCCATGCCCGGCATACTCGCGGTGAACATCAGCACCGTTATCGGCGATCGCCTGGCAGGTGTGCGAGGCAGTGTCGTGGCGGCATTGGGCACCATATTGCCGTCGTTTATTATCATCTTGTTGATAGCGATGTTCCTTACGCCCGATGTGATTAAGAATAATGAGACCCTCACGGCAATATTTCGCGGTATACGTCCTGCCGTGGTCGCTCTAATCGTGGCTCCCGTGCTTACCACGGCACGCAGTGCCGGCATCACGTGGCGCACGGTGATAATACCCGTCGCGGTGGCAACGCTCATTTACAGCGGCATGCCGGTCGTGAGTAACCCTATAGTGTACATTGCACTCGGAGCCGCCGGCGGATATATCTGTTACACCCATAGCATGCCGACGAGGGAGGACGGCACCCGATGAACGTGTACTTGAAGTTGATTTGGGCTTACCTCAAGATCGGACTGTTCGGCTTCGGAGGCGGATATGCCATGTTGTCGCTCATTCAGAGTGAAGTGGTGGGGCGTGGTTGGATAACGGGCACTATGTTCACCGATATAGTGGCTATCTCACAGATGACACCGGGCCCCATAGGCATCAACAGTGCCACCTACATCGGTTATGTGATTGCCGGTGGTGTGTGGGGCAGTGTAGTGGCTACGCTGGCTGTTGTGTTGCCACCGTTTGTGCTCGTACTCTTGGCAAGCCGTTATATAGGTCATCACCAAGACAGCGCGTTCATTCGCGGTGCGTTCACCGGATTGCGTCCCGTCGTGGTCGGCTTGATCGCGAGTGCGGCATTGTTATTGATAAACAGTGAGAACTTCGGCTACGAGCCGGGCGAGCGCTGCATCACTGTGGCGATTGCTGTCGTGTCGTTTGTGGCGGTTTATTTTATCAAGGTGCATCCTATTGCAGTAATTGTGCTTGCCGGTTTTGCCGGTTGGCTGCTCTTTTAGCATATGATTATGACTTACGAGGAAGCATTGGATTTGCTTTTTAACCGTCATCCGGCGTACGAGCGTCAAGGTGACGCGGGGTATAAACCCGGACTCGCGATGAGTGAGGCTCTTGATGCCGCAACCGGTTATCCTCATCGCCGCTTTCGTTGCATACACGTTGCCGGCACTAACGGCAAGGGCAGCGTGACATCAATGATTGCTGCCGCGTTGATGACAGCCGGTTATCGTGTGGGACTGTACACGTCGCCCCACTTGGTCGACTTTGCCGAGCGCATACGTGTCAACGGTGAGTGTATTGCTCATGATGACGTGGTCGACTTTGTCGAACGCTCGCTGAACTTCGACCTACCCGGAGTGCCGTCGTTTTTCGAGTTGACCACGGCGATGGCATTCGAACGGTTCGCGCGGTGTGAGGTGGATTATGCGGTGATAGAAGTGGGCTTGGGCGGTCGCCTGGACAGTACCAACATCATCACTCCCGTGTTGAGTGTTATCACCAATGTGTCGCTTGAACACACCTCGTTATTGGGCGATACGGTCGAGGCGATAGCCGGCGAAAAAGCCGGTATCATCAAGACCGGCGTGCCCGTGGTGGTGGGACGTGCCGACGATGTAGTGCGCGGTGTGGTTGAACGCATTGCTGCTGAGCATGATGCGCCCCTCGTGATTGCCGACGAGGTGGACGGATTCGCGACTGCCGACGGCGAGTTGCGCACTCCATGGGGTGCGCTGCGATGTGACCTTGAGGGCGATTGGCAATACGAAAACATGACAACTGCTGTGAACGCCTTGTTTGCCATTCATGAGCAACTCGGGCTGCAGTGGGAACACGTTGTGCGCGGTTTTGCCGATGTTAGCGCGCTGACCGGACTGCAGGGACGTTGGATGCGCATCACGTCCGAGGTGTGTAAGCACTTTGACCCGTGGCGCAGTCGTCGCTTGGGCGAGGTGAGGGTGATAGCCGACTCGGCGCATAATCCCGATGCCATGCGCCGTGCCATGGCGCAGTTGGAACGTGAGTGCACAGGTGCCGTACATCTGGTGTTAGGGTTCATGGCTGACAAGGACGTAGACACCATGTTGGCACTGTTGCCTCGTGACAAGGCTTGCTACTACTGCGTGCAGGCATCGACATCGCGCGCGCTGCCTGCCGTTGAGTTGTACAACAAGATGCAAGCACGCGGTTTTGTGGTGGATAGTGGATATGCTCGTGTGGGGCAGGCGTTTGACACGGCGTTGATGCGTGCCGGCAAAGGTGACATCGTGTATGTAGGTGGCTCGATGTATGTGCTCGGCGAGTTCCTCCGCTCGCTATAGCCGGTGCCGGTAGCTCACGCTTACTATACCGATGTGACCATCATCTGCGGCTCGACCGGCGGAGTAGAGGTGACCATCATCTGCGGCTCGACCGGCGGAGGAGATGTGACCATCATCTGCGGCTCGACCGAAGGAGGAGATGTGACCATCATCTGCGGCTCGACCGGCGGTCGAGCAATCTGTGTAACCCACGGTGGAGCGCAGCGACACCGTGGGCATGTGAATGAGGGTGAAGTCGGCTGAAAGCCGACCCATCTGCCACAGAGATAAAGAATAAATCATTAATGATATAAAGTAATGAGTTATAGTGCAATATATTATCACATTGTGATAAGAACATACCGAAGTGTTCCAACTATAGACGAGGCGAATGAACGTGAACTATACGGTTATATACTTGGAATGTGTCGAAATTTAGATGTAACGCTCATTCGTATAGGTGGTATGCCTGATCATATCCATCTATTAGTAGGAGTCCCACCTACTCTTTGTGTCGCAGAGTTTGTAAGACGTTTAAAACGGTCTACATCTTCTTGGCTTAAGACGAAGAAAGATTTGTTTCCAAATTTTGACAGTTGGTCTAATGGATATGCAGCGTTTTCTTACTCTCGCAATGACTTGCCAACCATCAAGCAATATATAATGAACCAAAAGACTCATCATCACAGTGTGTCGTTTATTCAAGAGTATAGAGAATGGTTGGCATCAAATGGAATTACTATAGATGATAGATATTTTATGAAGGATGACGAATAGGGCAGATGAGTCGCCCGTCGGGCGACGATATATGTCCTGCTTTCCCCCGCTTGTCGCGCTATCGCGCTCCAAACGGGGTTACACAGATCACTCGCCCGTCGGGCGAGCATGTGGCAACGTCCTGAATCTGAATGTTGCGCACCGTCGAGGCACGGCAGCCGCAGTTCATCAAAAAGTTGATGATGACCCAATCCCTGAATTCGGCAAAATCACAGTTTGCTTTTGGACGTTTCAGCAGCAGCTCCAAGTCTTCGTCTGAATACGTTTGCTTGACGGTTTCGCGCTCTTTGATTTGCGGAATGATAACATTCGTCAATCCTTCCTTGCTGCACCAAAGCAGAAACGTGCGCAGCGAACGGACATAGGACGCAATGGTATTGTGTGCCAAGCCCGCATCACGCATTTTGCAAATCATTTCTTCCAAATGCCTCTTGGTCAGATTGCAAAGCAGCATGTCGATGTCCAGATACTTGGAAACATTGTGAATTCTGTCCTTGTAGTTCTGGATGGTTGTTTCTGTGCATCCTTGCACTTTTCTTGAGAAAACGAATTCCTCATAGACCTCCCGTAAAGGCAGATTACTTCTGGAATTCATCACGATTTTGGGTGCCATAACTGACCGCATCCCTTCCTGAAATTTCTGCAAAAAAGGATGCGGTCAGCGGCTCG
>CALDIF010000046.1 GCA_937901905.1 uncultured Porphyromonadaceae bacterium
GACTATGACATATAGTCCCAAGTACAAACGTATGATGCCGCAAGTGATGAACGTAAAGGGGTTCGCCGGTGTCCGTATTCATAGCGGGAACACAGCCAAGGACAGCCTTGGGTGCATATTGCTTGGTGACAATGATAAGAAAGGTTGGATAAGCAACAGCCGCAAGCGTTGTCAAGAGTTTGAGGAGATGCTGATTGCAGCAGGTGGAACGTGTGATTTGGAGATACAATAATGGAAAAGATAGTTATACGCGGAAAGATACCGAGCAAGGCCAACTGCTACAAGGTAATCACGATATGCGGACACGGTTCGCTTGGCAAGACGCAGGCTATTAAGGACTACGAACGCTCTTTCTTCCTGCAATGTCCTATCCGTGACAAGATGATAAGCGGTTATTTCAAGCTGACGGTGGATGTGTTCTATGAGAACATGCGCCCGGACTTGGATAACTGCCTGAAAGTACTGCTTGACTGTCTGCAACAATGCAAGGCAATCAAGAACGACCGCTATTGCGTAGATGTGAGCGCAAGAAAACTGATTGACAAAGCCGACCCAAGGATTGAATTTACCATCGAAGAGGTGATGTAGTGAACTTTTTAACATTTACCGCAGTTGAATTGTGAAAATAATTGTAACTTTGCGCTGTCGTGGGATACTCCCACGCAAATGACATACGATAAAAAACAAGCATTCGCTATTATTTCGCGTTTAGCCAAGAGCCTCGGAAACTCATTGGAATAACAAGCACGGAAATAATCAGTGATGGGTGACTTCGTTTGGAGTGCCCCCATAGCATTAATGGCGATGCTCACGCTCAGGCGTGTTGCATCTCGTTAATGCTCCGGGGTTCCACCGAGGCCGCCCCGTGCTAAACGCAAGTGAGAGCAGCACGCCTCTTTTTTGCGCCACAGCGGATTGATAGCAATGTTGTGTGAAACATTCTATCAATCAAGCCTATGGCAAACTCAAACCTATCGGCGGCCAAGCGCGCCAAAAACGACGAGTTCTACACCCAGTGGCACGACATCGAGGTGGAGATGATGACCTATCTCGACTACGATGCCGACGTGTTCCGCGACAAGACCGTCCTGCTGCCCTGCGATGACCCGGAGTGGAGCAACTTCACCAAGTTCTTTGCACAAAACTTTGACCGGTTCGGCCTCCGGAAACTCATCAGCACCAGCTATGCGCCGGCAAGCAAACGTCTGGCTAACTATGTCCCGTCATTGTTCGAACAGAACTCGGCGCAGTACGACGAGCTCAAATCGCAGGCACGCGGCAAAATCTTTGTGCTCGACCGTGACATCACCGGCGACGGACGTATAGACATCGACGACCTGCAGTGGCACTATCTCGACGGCGACGGCGACTTCCGCAGCGACGAGGTCACGCGCCTGCGCGACGAGGCCGACATCATCGTCACCAATCCGCCGTTCTCGTTGTTCCGGGAGTTTGTCAAATGGATAGTAGATGGCAGAAACCAATTCATAGTTATTGGAAATGTGAACGCAGTTTCTTACACAGACATCTTCAACATGTTAAAAAACAATCAAATCTGGATGGGATGTACAATTCATAGTGGCGATAGAAAGTTTGGCGTTCCTGATGATTATCCTCTTGAGGCTGCTGGCTGCGGTATTGACGAGAATGGTTTGCGATACATTATGGTAAAAGGTGTAAGATGGTTCACCAATATTGACCACGGCCGCCGTCATCAGCCACTCACGCTGATG
Source organism: uncultured Porphyromonadaceae bacterium (assembly GCA_937901905.1). GTDB lineage: Bacteria > Bacteroidota > Bacteroidia > Bacteroidales > Muribaculaceae > Sodaliphilus. The sequence goes on from CALDIF010000046.1 coordinate 1,734, forward strand.
ACAATGTCTGATAACCTGCGTTACAGTAGGCACAAAGACATAAGAGCGATGGGCGAATATCAGCGCTACGACAACTATGACGCTATTGAGGTTCCCTACACCGATGCTATCCCAAGTGACTACGATGGTGCTATGGGTGTTCCTATCACATTCTTAGACAAACACTGCCCTGAGCAATTTGAGATTATAGGAGCGATGACCACGACCAAAGTTGAAGGCAATAATTTTGGATACCCTTATATTAATGGGGTTAAGAAGTATGCACGTGTTTTGATTCGTCATAAGAAATGAGGATGCAAATATACGATGAGGTGTAGCCGCACCAAGTCTATGCTCTACGTTCGATTAAAATTTACGTTAATTTACGAGAATTTACGATAGAAAGAGTAAACTATGGAAACGAGACTGATTACCGATATTACGGTTGGTGACATCTGTGAGGGATTTGTCTACAATGAGCTTGAGGGAAAGGGCCTCTACGGTCTGAGCGGGCGGCTGACGATACAACCCGAGTATCAGCGCAACTACATCTACGCCGACGGTATGCGCGATGTCGCCGTCATCAACTCGGTGCTACAGGGCTATCCGTTGGGCCTGATCTACTTCAACCGCACCGAGAGCGGTCAGCTCGAGGTGCTCGACGGCCAGCAGCGCATCACCTCGCTCGGACGCTTCGTCACCGGCAAGTTTGCCATAAAGGTCAACGGAATGGAGCAATACTTCCACGGCCTTGCCGCCGACTTGCAGCAGCGCATCCTCTCCACTCCGCTGCTCATCTACGAGTGCAGCGGCACCGAGAGCGAGATCAAGCAGTGGTTCCAGACGATCAACATCGCCGGCGTGCCGCTCAAACCGCAGGAACTGCTCAACGCCATCTACAGCGGCCCGTTTGTGACGGCGGCCAAGGCCGTGTTCAGCAACAGCGGCAACTCGTTGCTGCAGAAGTGGAGCGCCTACGTCAAGGGCGATGTCAAGCGTCAGGACTACCTCGAGTGTGCATTGCATTGGGTGAGCAACGGAGCCATCGCCGAATACATGAGTCAACATCGTCGCGATGCGGACATCAGCGAGCTCCGCAACCATTTCAACAGCGTCATCGAGTGGGTTGCGGCGGTTTTCACCACGGTGTACAGCGAGATGCGCGGGCTGGACTGGGGGCGGCTGTACAATCAGTATTACACGCGGCCGTATGACGCTAAAGCGGTTGATGCCGCTGTCAAGCGGCTGATGGCCGACGAACAAGTGACCGACAAGCGCGGCATCTTCGAGTATGTGCTCGGCGGCGAGTGCGACACGAAACTGCTCAATGTGCGCGTCTTTGACAAGGCCATTGCGCGCAGCGTCTATGAGCGTCAGACGAGGGAGGCCGAGGCCGCCGGCGTGTCCAACTGCCCCCTGTGCGCCTTGGGCAACGATGCCAAGCGCACGCGCATTTACAAGTTGAGCGAGATGGAAGCCGACCACGTGACGGCATGGAGCCGCGGTGGTGACACCAGCACCGCCAACTGCCAGATGCTCTGTATCACCCACAATCACGCCAAGGGCAACAAGTGATATAAATCGTCAAGGTGTGTGATAACTTCCCGATGAGAGCGAGAAAGCTCGCTTTGGCGACAAAAAATAACCATAACTGTTTCATCTATATATACGACTAATGGGGAAAATAGTTATTGTTCCGTAACAACGAGCGTGTGTCAAAATTCCGGCACACCCTCTTTAGTCGCGCTCCAAATGGGGTTACACAGGTGTCTCGCCCTCACGGTCGATGCGATTTACGTTGATTTACGAGAGAAGAGGACAGGAGGAAGACAAGAACAAGAGAATTCACGGAAATTCACGGAAATTCATGGGAGATAATAATAGACGTTGTCATAGACGGAAATAGACGTGCGACTATTTTTCTTTTCTGCATCATATCGGTGAAAACCGAATTGTTTTTTGTAATTCGGATAATTGTTGTAACTTTGCGGTAGAGTAACCCCCTTAACCGATAAAGTCATGAG
>CALDIF010000047.1 GCA_937901905.1 uncultured Porphyromonadaceae bacterium
CTTTCACCGACATCACTTTGTCTTGTATCTCGCACAGCGAGTTTACAAGCAAAATCAACTGTTCTCTACTCGGCATCTCCTACATTAAAGTCTATTTCCTCAAAAACTTCTTTAGTGAAATGGTTGTAATTCCCAAAATCTTACACTTCAGTTGCAGTCCATTATCCGAAGTCAGCATAATTGGATTGTCATCTTTATATTTTAAGGCAACAGATAAAATCATGTTGTCTGGAGAACGTCTATCAAAGTCTTCGGGGAGAAGTGCCGTGTCAGCGAACTCATACAATACTTCATGAGCTGTTTCATTATTCAATAGACGCAGTGCTTTTTCTGCATTCTTCTTACCCTCATCATCAAGCTTTATCTTCATTTTATCAAGCTCATCAGTAACCTTTGCTGACAAGATAATAGGATATTTCTTGTCAATCTTACTGATGATGTCAGGGCAGTTGACAAAAACGTTCGTGTCTATGATGTAATAATTCTTTTTGCCTGCCTTAATCTCTTTTTTAGGACGCTCGAATTTTGACAAATCAACTTTTCCAACGACCTTGACATGAACATCACCATCTCCAATGGTATATGTTTCCTGTGTAGAGGGTTCTTCAGATTGAGCGGATGTCAGGGATACGCTTTTAGTTACTTCGCATTGACTATTGACTTTGTCGCATAGACCCACAAATTGAATGACCCTTGGAGGAATGGTGTGAAACTGTCCTAATGGCATGTCAGATATAATGAGCGTAGTACTTGTAGAGCGGCTTGTTGCTACATTGAAACGTCTTTCTTCAGTTGCAAAGACAGGATTTCTTCCTGGTATATACAAGATTGCATAATCAACCGTCATGCCTTGAATACGGTCGATAGTTTCAATTGTTATATCTAATTCAACATCTGCGTTCGAGAATTGTTTCTGCAATTCTTTAACGGTATCTCTGAATGGTGTCATTATTGCGAGACTCCTTTCAGGGAAATAGGTTTCCATTGTATTGACCACTTTGTGAATAAGTGCATCTGCACTGTCAGAATACAAGCCGTCTTTCAAATCATTTGTGCAGCAATAAAGAACTCCACCTTCATTAGGGAATAAGGATGAACTCGCTTGTGAGTAGTCTTGATATTCTTTTTTAACGGAAACAAAACGGTTTCCATAGAAAACTTTTGTGAGTGCCGCACTCCTTTCCGTTAAGCGGAAAGTAGTGATAATGCGATATGCTTTCGTCTTTGAACCAAGAGCAAAGGTTTTCAAACCTTCAACCTGTGTGTTTATGTTCCATGCGTTATAAAGCGGATTATTTAGCTTAACAATCGGTGGCAACTGCATGGGGTCTCCCACAATTAAGCATTTTTTACCCAATTGTTTAAATGCGACAATGGTTGTCAGAAATGCTTGTGACGCTTCTTCAATGACTAGCAAGTCGTACGACGGCAGTCCATTAGTTGTCATTTTCTTTTCGCTGAAAACGCTGGAAAGGACATAGTTTGTCGCACAAAGCAACTCTCCACTTGGTACCATCAAATCTGGAGTGGCATTCTGAACGCCTTTGATTTGTTTACTCTCGTCTACAGACAAATTTGTTTTGTAGATTTTGCCTTGCTTAACGTATTCTTTTAAAGGACTTTGCTTAATAAGTTCAACAAGCCCTTTGTTTGCCATTGTGGTAACGCAAACACTCTTGCCTTTATCCAAATATGAAGCAATAATAGTTGCAATTGTATAGCTCTTTCCAGTTCCCGGAGGGCCTTGAACGATACAACAATCTTTTTCGTCTAAAGTTTTGAGGATTGTATCGGAAATAGCCGATGGGTTACTATCATCAAATGCAAGTTCTTCCGGTTGCCAATCATCGTATTCCATTGTTGGCTTATATAGTAGTTCTTCGTTAGATGAGAAAACATCTATATATCTACTCAAATTACGGAAATACTCAACTGGTGGAAAGGGGTTGTATACAATGACACTTAATGATCGTCCAGCCGCTGAAGACCGGTCGAATATATCATACAACTTTCCGCTTATTCCAGAGCATGCAACATGGTCATATCCGTCATTATTCCCTTGAATATAATGCATAGGAATAATATCCGACCCTGGAGAGTGTAAAGATATGTTGTCGCAAAACGTCTCCCATTTACAATCCCATTCAATAGGGCGATTACCTAAAGATTGAAATGCTTCTTTTTTGATAATTGTTATTGACTTCTGTACCTTCAGACGTGGAGCCATTCTGCGTGGAAACTTGAGTATAACCATACCTGTTTCCCTCTGAATGGTCTCCACAAATGCCAACGATAACTCTCCTGAGCGAAATAATTGTCGCATCGAAGAACGGTTGATCTTCTGCTGTTCCCCAATAGACTCTTTCACTTGGTCGGCAAAAAAAGCTTGATAATTAGATAACGTAGAGTTCATGCGACTATTCAATATTCATTAATATCTTCATTTCCGTCATCAGATTCTGCCATGGCACCCACATAATGAGCAAAGACAGCATCCATGTTTGTGCGTGAAGCGACCCTCACTAGAGTGTATGCTGTTCCCTTAACTTTCTCCAGTAGCCCTGAATAAAGTTCTTTCACAACATCAACTTTCTCTTTGCCAGTTATCTTGATTACAACATCATCTTTCTCAACAAGTTCCAAAAATTCTTTTGGAGTGTTGATGTAATGGAAATTCTTTCCTCTGCCATCAAGATACACGCAAACAGTGCACATTTCGTTTAGGAGCATATTCCATATTGTCGGCGAGATGTACATGACACCTCTTGCCGCTGAACATGTATGAATCAATTTACCACCCTTAAGTCTATGTGTGGTGACATCACCTGCATTTCGCACGAAGTCTTCTATAGATTCTTCAGGTTCATCACCTCTTTCCTTAAGATTAGAATACAATCGGAGTTGCGCAAGATAATTTGTATCAGCGATTTGTTCTGCCGATATATTACATTGTTCAAGGATGTTTATTTCTTCATCAGTTGCTGGTAGAGATTCTAGCTCTAATGGAGTACCATTGCTGCGTAGTCTTTCGAGTTCCTCTCTAGTAAATTGTTTGGGGTGCGTTCTGTGAATAGTTCCGCGAGGAGGTCGAGTACGCACACCTACGGGTTCATAGTCATCATCATTCTCAACGCCGCCCATAGAGCCGCCTTTATCGGGGTCGGGTACATAAGAATAATCATCGGATTCCTTAACCCGAGGTTTCTCTTGACGAGACTGCGTTCTTTCTGGTGAGGATTGAGGCTGAGTTGCAGTTGTCTGATTGCCATTTGTGGCAACATAATGTGATGAGTCAGGAGACTCTGTTTCTGGGATTATAGTTTGTGAACCTCCATATGTTGCTGATGAAGGATTCCCATCCATACCTTCAACATCACTACCGGCAAGTTTATCTCTATCAGGAGCAATAGAATCACCACTATCGGTGTCACCTTGTTGAGGATTTGAAGGTTCTTGCAAAGTGAATGATGGGCGATGTATTTCACCATGCCCATCGTCTTCGATAGCTCTTTTCCCTATAAGTTTTTGTTTTATTCCAGGGTTCAGTTTCTCTAACTCATCTTTATACTCATCATTGAGCATAAGATGATTCTGCTCTTTGACTATTTCAATGGCATTTTTAGGACTATCCATAATGTCCTCAATGACATCTTCTGCAATATCGTCAGTATCTATGCCTAAGAAAGATATAAATTCGTCAACAAACGATTTGAAAACGCGTTTGTTATCAAGGTCATCCACAAAATAAAAGTCGTTTTCATTGGGCTTGTGATAGAACTTCTTCAACGACTGGCTTATCTCGTTGTCATCAGCATACGTAATCATAATCGACTCGCATCGATGGAGAACCAACACATTAAGTTTTTGACAATAATCGTCAAAAAGCTCTTTCCAATTATCTGCGTCAGTCATTCCTGCAATGACAAGTGCATAAAGTTTATGGGTATTGTCACGGTTCGTATAGACGACATCACCAACTGGCTCCATCGCCAAGTTGTCAGATGTAATGGTCGTAATGCCCAAAATGTTACAGGCTTCTCTATATGAATCTCCAGTGGGAAAATATGCCTTGTTGATAATTCTAGGATTTGCGCCAAAGTATTGCTCTAGCGTTTTGTCATAATAATCAAGGGCATACAATTGTTTGATTTGAACTTCTTCGTTCCTATTGTTAAACCACACTGCCGATTCTTCATCTCGATACTTCTGTATGACTTCTTGGTACTCTTCGTCATATCCATTAATCATCCAATGAAGCAGCTGAACGCGTTTATCTTGCCCTTTAATATATACCAATGCATATAGAGCATCAAGAAAGTCAAGGGAAGTCTTAAATGGCAATAAACTGAACAAAGATGTGCCATCGGACAATTTTACTTCGGGTAATTCTGTATAGGGAACTTTGTTCCCCCAATCCTCAATATATTCAACATAGGCTGAGACCTCTGCACCATAATATAAATCAGATGCACGCCTCATCTCGCTTTGCGTAGGGATACAAGCTATTCCATCTAATAGATTATCAGATAATAAATCCTTTATTCGAGATACATCTGTATCCTTTTTCAGTAAATATGTTCCCCAAAAATATTGAGCACATTTGCGATATTCGAGGAATTGGATATCGTCCTTAAAGAAATCACAATGGACTTTTAATGAGCGAAAAAATCTTCTTGTATATACTGAACATTCTTGGCTGTAAGAGTCGCTAATATATGCAAGTGAGGAAATGCCACAAGCTTCAAAATCAAAAAATGGGTTATATACTGAACCCATAGTAAGGGTAGAGGCTTGACAAAACTTATTATCTTTATTAAGAAGTTGAATGTCTTCAACGTGTTCAAGTTCTTTTAAAGAGTCTCGAATGCTGTTTCTTATTATGGACAGATCGTTGATGAATAGGTAATGGAAGCCTCGCACACTATCAGTGTCTTCATCTTGCATGGCAAGATAACAATCAAGTTTTCTTTGCTGCCATTCACTTAAGGTAGCCACGCAATCACCTTTGATTTCATCTATGATGTCTTTTATCAGACGACGTTCTTCTGCTGTGCCAAAAGAAATCTGATTCGGCAGTTTGATATATGGAAACGGCTCATCTTTTTCACAATCGATGTAAATCGTATCGCCAATATCATAGAAACGACCATCATGGGCTCTCACCCTCAAATTGGTAATTTGAGGAATTAGTCCATCTTCATAATGCTTTTCAAGATTCTCACGATTATCGGCAAGAAGTTTTGGGAGACTTTCATCGTCTATCTGTGACAATTGTGGTATTACAGTTTCTACAAGAATGTCTATTATCTCGTATTTGATACCAGCTTTAGAGAAGAACGTTCTCCACTCTTCCTTGCTCTCACCATCAGTAATGTAGTTTGGGCTTAAGAACTTTGCCTCTGCATCAAAAATTTTAACAGAATGTTCTATGCCAGCACCTTCCATATATTCGTCTGAAAAGTAAACTGGACCTTCAATATCAAAATTGCCGTCTTTTAATAGGACTGGTAAGCTGGATGTTTCGTCTATAAGCTTTTCAGTCACATTGTCCTTCAGCCATCGCCAAAAAGCAATGTTTAAGTTCTCGTTTTCAAGAGTGCTAGCAAAAGAATCAAGATTATCTTTTAGCCAGTTCATGAAATGGGTTGTGGTGAATTTAGTGTTGTCAAGTCGAGTTCCCCAATACTCTGAATGTTTTTCAGGCTCATAATCTGGGTCAAGGATGTCTAAATCGGAAAACTCAACGAGCCCCAAATTCAACAGCTCCTTAGCGCTAGAACTGAGTATACTATGACCACTCGCAGAATCAGCAGGCTCTTTTTGACCGTACAAGTAGACTTTTGCCCCTTGCATTTTCGCTTTTTGCTCATCAGTCAATTGAGGAAGATGGGCAATGATAAAATTATGAAACGCGATGCTGTCTTCTTTCGAATCAATGTGTTCGTTTATTGATTCCAATCCATCAATAATAACATCATCGTAGAAATCCTTAAACGAATATGATTTGACACCAATTCGCTGCAAAGCTTTTGACTGACCATAGCTGGGATGGCAAAGTGTAACTAAGTCATCTGGGAACCAGTCATAGCTGATGATGTCTTTTAATTCAGAATCAAAGATGTAGAGATTATCATCAGATTTATCGACATCACTTGTTTCAGAAGAAACGAGGACAAGGTCATCGAACTTGTCATAGTCTTTCTTCTGCTCAAAAATCAATTGATAATTATCATCAAGGTAACGAACAAAATCAATATTCATTGTGCCATCAGCATCATTTTGTCCGCTTATATTACCAAATATTTCATCGAGGTGCTGTTTGACAATATTCTCATAAAAATTTTTATCAACTAGATCCTCAACGCCAAATGCTTCTGAAATAAACTTTTTTAGTTCAGATGGATCGTTTATGCCATCAAAATAGGTTTCGTCCAAAACTACCATCCATGAAGAATCAATCCAAGTTTTTTTGGAATAATAACCAACTGTTGAGGATGGGAAGAATACGTCCCCATCGGCTATATACCATTGTTCATTACCATCTCCATCAAACACCTTCAGTGATATGTCACATAATGACTTGGTTTTAAACAGTTCTTTTTGCGAATAGCAATATAAAAGGAAGTCTTTGCTGATTTCAAAATCATCGTTGATTGCTTCGGAAATAAAACTCAGATTTTCATCGTTCAATATCACGTTTTCAACAAGATGCTCATCAGTAAAGTCTTTTACTTCAAAGTTCTCTTTGAAGTATTCAATAGTTTTACTGTCGTACTTAGAAGACAAGAATTGGATTGTAATACCTGAAAGCCAATCTTTGTCGCATATTTCATGCCCATGTTGCGATGAAGTGAAAATGAATTTATCATTAAAATCATTTACAAATTCATCATTGTCGTTAATGAACGGTAAACTCAAGTAATTGTCGCAAAAGCCGACATTCACTGACAAGAAATGAAAGAAGTGTACCGAAGCATCTTTGTCCTCAAGTCGTTCTATCGTGTCTGATTTATTTTCGGAAGAAAGCAGGACGTAGTTGACAAAGTTGTCACAGTCGAAGACAGCAAAGGCATTATTTGTTGCCTCTTTCCATTTTTCATTGTCTTGAAAGATAGCCCTAGTCTTAGGAGAAAGATATGAGATGTGATGCTCAAATGCACGAAGATTTACTAAGTATTCGTCAATGTCATAGTATAACTCATCGGCACTATGCAAACCGCCATTGGTGTCCAAGAATATGTGCTCATCAAGCAATTCTTTAAGATAGTCATTCTCAAGTAGGAAACTTAAGAATTTATCATTATTGTCTTGATTAGCAAGCCACACTTGGAAATCTTCATTGCCTATAAGTTCTTTAAGATTTTCAAAGGTGAATTTCTGTTCGTCCTCTGCGTAACGTTTTAAGAATGTGACAAAGTGTTTGTCTTTGCGTAGCATAGGTAGTGGAAGATAGAAATCCTCCATTCCTGCAAATTTTCTAAATTCTTCATCTGTCATTATTCTTGACGAGCTTAGACCGGTTGTATCAAGAATGACATGACTAAGAACGCTTATACCTTGTGGTACGGGGACAATGGTTTCTTCTTTAACACAATTATCAAATGCTTCTTCAAAGCACTCAATAAATTCAGTATATTCACGATGCTCTTTTTTACATTTCTTGAAGTCTGGAATGAGCGAGAACACCGAGCCTAAATGATATTTTCGAGACGTAAGTAAGTCCCGTACCCACCAAAACAATTTGTCGCCTGCTATAAAGGCAAGACGCTCATTGAAATTTGTTTCTTCCTCATCGAGCAATTTAACCTCGGTTTCTATATCATTGCGGTCTCCCTTAGGAATCATATCTGTATTCATGAGGAAAGGGAAGCCCCATGAAGCACGAGTTGGGAGATAGCAATATAATGTCGCGTCTTCAATAGGTTTGACAATCGCTCCATCGTGTTTGCAAGCAAATGAGACTTTGGTATATTCAAAGTCTTTATATTTCTCTGGTATACGGCTATTGCCTTTTTCTATTGTTTTGTTAATCAGTTCTTGTAGACAAAATTCGATTTCACTTTCATAATCGCCTACAATCCATTCATCGTTATTTCTATAGCAAGTGCGTTCTTCTTTGCCATTAATAAATACACGAACAGAGTTAATGTTGGGAATAAATAAAATGAGATTAGAATCAGAGAATACTTCTCTGAACAGAATCTCATAACTATTTCTCCCGGTATGTAAAAGAGCTTTGTCTTCAGGACGCAATGCAATCTGAACATGAAATTTCTTTGCTGCATTATCAAATACAGCATTAACTTCTGAAGACACTTCTTCGTGAGTTGTCCATATCGGTAAAATTTGAAATGGAGCTCCTAATCTTCGTATCTTACCGCCCATTTTTTTCTCTGGCATTTCACCTTCGTCAAATCGAAATGAATAATTGCCAGTTCTTAAATACACATAGTGGTTGTTTAGGAATACAGTCTTAAACCCTATTCCCTTGTAACCGATGGTTTTTTTGTTAGCGGTCTTCTCCTTTTCGTTAATGCCACAGATGCCCGAAATGTTTCTGACATTAAATCTTTCACCAGAATGCATGAATAGCAAATAATTGTCGGTTATGTGAAACTCGACATCTACCATATGTCCTTCGACAGGATAGTCATTTGCATTCTGCAAAAGTTCATATATAAACGTAGAATCTTTTGCGCTCAACTGCTTGCTTAGTGTATCAAGAAAGTTTGCAGCAGAACCAAAGTTTTTAGATTTATCGTTATGACGGTCGTCAAACAAGGTATCGATGAACCATTTCGGGTCTATTTTACGCGGTTGTTGGGTCTCAAAATCCAAAACGATTTCATATGGATTAAAAGCGTTTCTATGAGACAACTTCCACGTGAATAGATAATAATCGTTTAATTTGATGCCAAAAATCTTATTAGGGTATGATATTTTAATGGGCTTTTTATCCTTGTCTCCGGGATAGTATGGGATGTGGTCGAAATTTGGTTTTCTTAGATCATCGACAAGATATACGTCGTTCTCATCATCATAGTGATAGTAACCGATGCACTGACAATTATCAACTCCCCACATATCAAAAAGCTCTTGGGCTTTCGTGTCTTTTGAATTGATTGATATGCTCGGAGCAGAAATAGCAGTAATTGACTTCAAGGTCTTCCCTAGAAGGGTTAATATGTATCTAGAAGGCTCACCTCTAAATGCTTCAATATTCATCCTACATTGAAAAGAGCAAGGACCTTCCGGAATAGCATTACTCGTTTTAGGAACATTCAAAAAGAGTGGAGCTAGACTACTTGTTCTACCCTCAAGTTTTATGTCGGTAATACAACCTTTATAAAAATCTTGATTTCTGCTGCTTTTTATTTCGTACGAAAAGATGCCTTCAAAAGTGGTCTCAGCGAAAAAAGCTTTAAGTTCTTCGTCGGAGGCTCTTCTCATTTGAGCTTTATTTATAAATTTAGGCATAATCTATATATATAGTAGATTAGTTTTGTTAATCCCAGTCGTTATACATGGTGGCATCGTTGCGGGTGGGCGGCTGCGGCTGTACCCAGTCGCCCGACGCGGCGATGTATCGGTATTCGTCCTCGGAGATTTCCTCGATGGGGTCGAAGGCCGGGCGGTACCAGTCGGGTGCCGCGAAGCGTATGCCGTTGTTCAGCACGGCACGCCGCCCAACGTCGTCGAGGGTCACGAGAACCTTATATTTCACATTCTTGTAAAACGTCATTACTCCTTTGTGACGATGTTATACATATCGGCGTAGGTGGTGACTACATCGTATTTCACGGTGCTGTCGCTGATTGAGGCGAAGTGGCGGCGCGCGCACTCGATCTTTGAATATTCCGTGCCACGCAGGTTGGCGGATTTCAAAGCGTGCTGCGACTTGCCCTTGGTCTCGGCGATGAAATAGATGTGCTTCACCGTACCCTCGCGGAACACCACCGCCCAGTCGGGGTTGTAGTGACCCATCGGGGTATTGATATAGAACCCTCGTGGGAGTTTGGTGTAAACCTCCACATCGTTCTCGGCTTCGAGCATTTCAGCAAACGGTTTCTCGGTGCCGGCACTGTCAACCACGACAAGATCATATAGCGACTTGTCCGATTCGATGGCGTTCACACCGAGTTTGCCCCTAATGGTGCTCTCGGTGAAGATGTCGCTGTCGTAGGTCTCATCAAGTTTGCGGTACTCAATATGCTTGATGACGGCAAGTGCTTTTGCGTCGTTGATGATGTTGCCCACTGTGATGATAAATTCTTCGGGGTTCAAGCGGAACTGATAGAATTTCTCCGGTTTGATGCCTGTGAGGATTTCGGCGATGACCTTTCGGGTCAAGCCGGTAGCCTCAACGAGTTTGCCGAGCAGGTCGTACTTCACGTTGTTGCCAACGGCTTCGTTCACGCGGATTGTGCGCACCTTGCCGGTGGTCATGGCCGCTCCGCTCTCCAGTTCCTCTTTGTCACGGATATTCTCCAGCGTTCCTGTGCCTACGACGATGCGGATTTCGGTCACATTGAGGTAATCGTCAATGCCCTTGATGGCGTTCTGCACCAGTTCGGCGGTGTCGAAGTCCACGGTGTAGAACGACTTGGAGTTGATACGCCGCCACAACGATTGAAACTCTTTCTTTTTGAACTTGTCTTCGTCGAATTTCGCTTCTCTCGTTTTGCGTGCGTTGTCCGGACGGAGTGCGTCGGGATTGAACACCTTGTCGAGCACACCCACGATGCTTGCTTGCGCATCGTTGTAGTCGCCGAAGTCAAGTGTCCCGTCTTTCTTCTCGGTGAAATACTTCTCGGTGAGTTTACCTTTACGCACATAGCCGTTAGCCACCAGTTCCTCATGCACTTCAACGGCTTGCGACGTTGAAAGAGTGCGCTCCTCTCCAGTCGAGGCAAAGACGATGGTTTTGCCGGTGAACAGATTGGCGGTGACGACAATCGGCCGAGTGGAGATTGCGCTGGCGAGTTCGTCTTGCAGGGCTTTGGAGAAGTCCTCGTAACTCTCGCTGGCTATGACGGTGAGAATGTTGGTGTCGAACACGGCTGCACCGAGCAGGTCTTCGTCCTGCCGCTCGCCGTTGCTGTCAACGCACAGGCGCATACCTCGTCCCACTTCCTGCCGTTTCTTCGTCTCGTTGTCGCTGTTCTTCAGTGTGCAGATTTGGAACACGTTGGGGTTGTCCCATCCCTCTTTGAGTGCCGAGTGCGAGAAGATGAAGCGTGTAGGTTCGTCGAAGCTCAACAGCCGTTCCTTATCTTTCATGATAAGGTTATAGGCATCCACGTCGGCACTGTCGGTTGAGCCACGCTCTATCTTCGGATTTATCATGCGGCCTTTCTTGTCGCGTGAGAAATAGCCCTGATGTATGCGGCTTACGTCAGCATCGACGCGTGCGAGATATTGCAGGTACTGCTCATCGCCGAACGTCGGTTGCATTTCGTGCATCACGTTGATATATTCCTGTTCGAACATTTCGGCGTACTTGCCGTTGCTCGTGCCGCCACCGCTCTCATAGACACGGTAGTTTTCCACATGGTCGATAAAGAACAGCGAGAGCACCTTGATGCCCTTGCCGAACAAGGCGCGTTCACGTTCAAGGTGGGTGCGGATTGTTTCTCTGATTTGTATGCGGCGAATGTAGTCCTCGTTGACCGAGCCAATCATTTCGCCCTCATAGACGGTCAAGCCGTTAAGCAGGGTGATACAACCCTTAACGCCGTCAATGCTCGTGATGATGTAGCGGTCTTGATACTCGGTGAGGCCGTCGCTGTTCTGGTAAATGTCGTATCGTTCACTCACCACCTTCGACACTTTCTTCAAGCCGCCGGCACCTCGCACGTCGTGAGAGATGCGTGCTTGCGGCTGTCCTTTGGTGATGATGATTTTTTCGAGATATACAAAGCCGTTGGTGGCTGTTGTGCCCACCTGCTTCACGCCGAGGACTTCGATTTTCTTGACCAGCCGCCGGTTGAGCGCGTCGATAGCGTCAAGGCGGAACACCTGGTTATAGAGGTCGTCCTTGCGGTGGGTGGCACTGTAGAGCAGCGAGAACAGCGGCTTGAAGTCTTTTAGCTTCTGCCGCGTGGCGTTGTTGCGGTCAACGCCCAGCACGCTCTGCGGCTCGTCGATAATCAGGATGGGGTTGGTGGCCGCCATCACGTCGATAGGCTTGCGGAAGCCGAAGTCTTCGAGGCGTGACGTGAAACGCCGGGCATCGGCACCGCGGGCGTTGAACGCCTGTGTGTTGATGACCATTACCTGTAGGCTCGGGTCGAGCGCAAACGAGCTGATGGGCGCGAGGTTCTTGCTGTTATACACGAAATAGACGAGCCGCTTGCCGTATTGCTCGGCGAAGTGGTCCTGCATGATGTCGAGGCTTTTCAGCACGCCCTCACGGATGGCGATGCTCGGCACGACAATGACAAACTTACTCCAGCCGTAGAGTTTGTTCAACTCGTACATGGTCTTGATATAGGTGTAAGTCTTGCCGGTGCCGGTTTCCATTTCAATCGTGAAATTCAAGCCGTCCTGCTCACCCACAATCTTGTTGATGGGTTCGAGATCCCGGCGCATTTGAATGTCACGGATGTTGCCGACAAGCGAAGCGCTGTCGAGCATCAGCGGCTCGTTGCGGTAGCCGGTGAGCGTGGTGGGGATGGTGCCCTGCTTCTGCTTGCCTTGGTCAAACGTGTAGGTGAAGCCGTCGCTGAACCGCTGACCGGTGAAGATGTCGGTCACGGCACGCGCCGCGTCACGCTGGAAAGATTGATGTTTGAACTTTAACTTCATATCATCTGATTTTGAGTCTTCTATAAACCATAAACAATAAATTCTAAACTTCAATTTTTGTTCTCAAAAAATTGAATATCAGATGATGCGAACACGGTCAGCCACGTTTTCCTCGCTCCAGCCGCACCGCTGCTTGAACATTTCAAAGAGGTTGATTTTTAGCGGTGCGCTTGCGAAGCCACTGTCCTTGAACACCACGCGAAGCGGGTCAAGGTCGGCGATGGCGTTGATAACTTCTTCGTTAATGTTATCAGCGAAGCAAGCCACCAAGTCACCGTCGTTGACGATGTGAATGGTCTTGCCGCCCACTTGCTTTTTGGCGAGCGGCAGCGAGAGTTGCACGCCCCAGTCGAGCATACAGCCAAAGAGCAAGTCGAGGTCGGTGCGTTTATCTTTTACATTGTTGACCATGGCGAAAAGGTCTTGTTGTTGAAGTTCTTTAGGAGCGAAGTACACATCCTCCATGTTGCTCTCGTCCAACTTGAACACACGGAAACCTGTGTCAAGGTTGGTCGCTTCGGGGTGCTCGGCTTTGATTTTCTTCCCGGCACGACGAATACGCTCCTTGCCAATCTCGCAGATGTTGTTGAAACCTGCTAATTTAGCTTCGCTATCTTGTCCAACTTCTTCAGCAAGTTGGACAAGAATATAATTTCTATTGCCCCCATCTTCAGCATTCAATTGCATTACAGCGTGGGCTGTAGTTGCACTGCCGCTGAAGAAATCAAGAATCAAAGCTTGATCATCGTGAATTATTTTTGTAAAAAATTTGATAAGTGATGAAGGCTTCGGGAAAGAGAAAATCTTGCCGTTAAAAATATTAGTAACTTCTTTAGTTCCATCTTGTGACATTCCAATATCGTCGGGCAGTTTTGTACTAACAGCGACTCTGCCGAAAGAATCGCCAGCTTTCTTTATATCATCTTCTTTCCAATAACGAAGCACGGGTTTTGAAATGCGTAAAAAATCATAATCGCCTGGGAAAACGATTCTATTAGCATTGAGATAGTCAGGGAATGTTTCTTCTGTTATTCGCCAAGTTGCGTTAGGATTAGCTGGAAACTGTTCTCCTGTCTTTGGATTTACTATAGTAAAGAAACTATTTGGGCGCTCGCTTGCTGTAGTTTGCTTTGTTAGGTCGTGAACGCGCCAAGGGCGATTAGGGAAATCTGGTGTCGTATAATATTTGCGTTCCTTACCCTCAACGCTTGCTGCGAATTCTTCCGATTTAGCATAAATCACAATCCATTCGAAATCTTGTGAAACTCCGAATGGAACATCTGATTTGGCGGTGCGCTTTCGCCATGGAATTGTAGCAACATAGTTTGAGTTGCCAAATATTTCATTGCAGATTCGTTTAAGATTGTCAACTTCGTTGTCATCAATGGAAATAAATATCACTCCATCTTTTCTTAAAATGTTGTAGGCAACAAGTAATCGTTCATAAATCATCGAACACCAATCAGAATGGAATCTTTCATTAGCATCAGTGTTCTTGCGGAAGCGGTTGCCGAGCTCATCGGTGTTGCCGGCTTGTAGGTCGTATTTGTCCGCTTTCATGGCGAAGTCGTCGCGATACACGAAGTCGTTGCCGGTGTTATACGGCGGGTCGATGTAGATCATCTTGATTGCTCCGAGGTAGGACTTCTGGAGCAATTTCAGCACGTCGAGGTTGTCGCCCTCGATGTAGAGGTTTTGGGTGTTCTCCCAGTCTTCGCTCTCGTCGGGGCAAGGGCGCAGGGTCTTGTTGATGGGTCGCCCGGCTTCCTGCTGTGCGGCACGCTTGCCCACCCAGTTGAAGCCGTACTCCTCATCCGCTCCGTCGTAGGCATTGTCGCCTAACAGTTCACGCAGGGTCGTGAAGTTTATCTTCCGCTCAATCTGTCCGGTTTTCTCGTCGCGCACCTCGGTGAACGCCGACGGGCAGATTTGGTAGAGTGCTTCAAGGTTGATGCTCGCCCCCGAAGCGGATGTCAGTTCCATTTTCTTTAGTTCTGCCATGTGGATTACTTATTTAGTTGGGATTTGAGCCGTTTTATTTCGGCATAAATCTCACGTTGTATATTAAATTGTTTCTCTTTATTCAGTCGTTTTTTCAATGCTTCTAACTGCTTTTGCAGTTTCTCTTGCTGCTCATCGACGGCGATTTGCTCGGTGAGCGTGTTGCCGTCCTTCACGGTGATGTCGCCAATGGTGGTGACCATTGACTGCCACACATCATCGAGCGATAGCCCATTGAGCGGCAGGTTCGCTCCGTCGGCAGGTTGCCACGGAGAGAAGAAAAGCCGCTCGTGGTGAATGGCGAACTGCACCTGCTCGTCGAGCAGGAGCGCGATGACCATTTTCTGCGGAATGAGTTTGGTAAGCAACTCAATGTTGCGGTGGTCGAAGTCACGGCGTTTGAGCAAGACCGAGACCACGTAGATAGCCTGAATGTCAACCGTTGCCAGTGCGGGGACAGAGCGCGTAGTGATTTCGTGCGAAATCACCAGTCGGCTGATGTCATCGTCAAATCGGTCGCGTTGCGCCGCTTTTAAGCCAAACTTAGCAAAGATGGCTTTCTTGGGCAACGCCTTGTTGACCTCGGCTGTATGTGGCAGTCCAAAACTCATTGGTCTCTCTGTTTTCGCGGAAAGTCCCGCTGTCATTGTGAGTTTTCTTCGCCGTTTACGGCACTCTCAATTTGCTCAATCGACGGCAAATTTTCATCTATTGTACTGTCGATAACATTTTGCAGTTCGTATGATGCCACACCGAGGGGTTTGTTCACATCTTGAAATGACCATTCCACAAGAGTTTTGTCTTTCGACTTGCAGATAAGCAGTCCTATGGTTTGGTTGTCATCATCAGCCTTCAACAGTTTATCAACGGCAGTCACATAGAAATTCAGCTTGCCGGCAAATTCGGGTATGAAGTCAACCACTTTCAGTTCAACCACGACAAAGCATTTCAACCGGAAATGGTAAAACAGCATATCGGGGAAGAAAGACTTGCCGTTTGGCATACGCAACTCTATTTGTCGTCCGATAAAGGAGAACCCGGTGCCAAGTTCGAGCAAGAAACGGGTTATATTCCTTACGAGGGCATCTTCAAGCTGTCGCTCGTCATAACCTTTTTTCATGGTCAAGAAATCAAGACCGTAAGGATCCTTTAGAATTTCTTGCGCCAATTTACCCTGCTCGGCAGGTAAACGGTCGCGAAAGTTAGTTATGGCTTTACCTTGCTTTGAAAAAAGCGAGGACGCGATATTGTCTTCAAGTTGCCGTCTGCTCCAATTACCCTCTATTACTTTCCCGATATAGAATATCGCTTCTTCAACTGACGCACATTTTGTGATGATTTCCACATGATGCCGCCATGGAACATAGGCGAATTGCGGAGGCATGGAAAATCCGTCACCAACTTGGTGACCGTTTTGAAATTCTCCACCAAGTTGGTGGAGTTTTTCTAAATCATTGGCATAGAATAAGAACCACTTTTTAATGTACCAAATATTGGTCGTAGAAAACCCCTTTTGGTCGGGGAACAGTTCCTTTAGGTCAAGGCTAAGCTGATTGATGATGCCTTTACCCCAAAGTTGTTCGGGTTTCATGGCAACAATGTCTCTGCCAAGTTCCCAATAGAACTCAAGCATTGCCGAGTTGACTCTAACGGCGGCCTTAATTTGAGACTGTTGGAGACGTGTCTTGAGCGATTGCAACCATGCCCTATAGTTGACATCGATTGAAACATTGCCGCTTTTAATTATTTGAGGTTTTTCTTGCATATCATTATGTATTGTAGTGACAAACTATTTGATTATGAGGAAACAAATCAGTTCGAAATCGTCAAGCCCGGTGATGGGGTCGGCGAATAGCGAGCCTTGCACGCCGCCCAGGAAACTGTCGATGTCGCTTTCCTGCTTGACGTTGATAATGGAATTGATGGCTTCGCCAAGCAATTCGGAGTATCGTTTCATGTTGCGCCCGTCGCGTGTCTGGCGGTTAAACTCACGGCAGAGCGACTTGTCGGGAGCGTCCACGCCCTTGCACAACATGCGCAAGCGGTCGAGCAGCTCTTTCGGGTTGAGGTGGTTGACAACCACTTCGCCCTCGTCGCCGATATAGACCATGTAGAACGGGTGCAACTGGTTCTTGTGGTCGATGTTCACACCGTTGTTGCGGTTCTTCAGCACAAAGACCACGCCCGGGGGCGTTGCCTCGCGAGCCGCCACGACAGCGTGCAAGCCGAATGGGGTGTGCTCGATGTCGTGCCCCTTGTTGATGTACTCCAGCAAGTCAAGTCGGAACTCGTTCAAGCCCAAGTCCATGATTGAAACGCCGGTGTTCATCTCCTCGATGTCCACGACCTCCTCCTGCAATCGTTGCAGCTGCTGACGGCGATAGTCGAGGTCGTCCTTTTCGTTTTCGGAAAGAGGGTTGCCGTCGCCTGTGGCAGTGAGTACACTGGCCTTCATGCGAGCCTCGACACGCTCTTTGAGGTTGATGTACTCGTCAAGGGTCATGTCGGGCCAGTAGTTGACCAACTGAATGACGGCGTTACGGGAGCCGATGCGGTCGATACGCCCGAAGCGTTGAATAATGCGCACGGGGTTCCAGTGAATATCGTAGTTGATGAGGTAGTCGCAGTCCTGCAAGTTCTGTCCCTCGCTGATGCAGTCGGTGCCGATGAGCACGTCAATCTCGGCATCGAGCTTCGGGTAGATGGCGGCTTTCTCTTTCGACACCGGCGAGAACAGCGTGAGCACTTTGTTGAAGTCAAGTTTCTCACGCAATTTGAGCGTGCTGCGAGCTTCCACGTCACCGCTCACGAGAGCGGTGTGCAGTCCGTGCCGTTCAAGGATTGCCGGAGCGAGGTTTTTATAAAGATATTCGGCGGTGTCGCTGAACGCCGTGAAGATAATGACTTTCTTGTTATCCTCATTGATGGGGTTGGCGAACTTGTCGCGCAGGTCGGCGATCAGTTGCTGTAGCTTGCTGTCATGTTCAGGCGTGATGTCGGCAAGCATGAGCAACAGCAGTTGCAGGTTGTCGGCATCTTTCTTCAAGTAAGTGCGCCACGACATATAATCGAGGTCGGCGAGCAAAATCTTGTTTTTGCGCCGTCCGATGATTGCGTCATTGTCGGCATCGTCGATGTCCCAATCGGCGGCAGGTTCGGCAGCCATCATGTAATCGTCAACCTCGGTCTGCGCCACATGATTGTCGATGCGTTTCAGCATTTCGTCAATATAAGCCGCGATGCGCTGCACCGTCAGTCGGAACGAGTTGACCGAACTCTCCAGACGTTTGAGCATCTGAATGCTCATCAGTCGGCGAATACCTTTCTCGCGGTCCTCGATGGAGAGGCGGTGACCGGTTGCGGTGATTTCGTCCTCGGTGTCGATGCCGTATTTGTCTTTGCGGCTGTCAAGAATGAATGCCGACGGCGTGTAAACGGCGAGGTTGAGCTGTTGCAACTGCTCGAAAATCTCGTTGTAGTTGATGGCGGCGTTAAGGTCGGTCAGGCTCGGCCGCCTCGATATGGGCTTCAGCCTTGTGGGGAACTTGCCAATGTCCGCCGTGTCGTAATATTGCTCGATGTGCTTACGGCTTCGGGCAATGGTTACGCTGTCAAGCAGGGTGAAGAAGTCGAAGCTCAACATCGAGAGCAACTGCTTGGTGGTTCGCTCGTCTTTAGGTAAGCGTGCCCACTCGTTGTAACTGCGCTGCGCCTTGCGGAAGATGTCGTCAACACTTGAATCAGTGTTGAGAAGTGCGTCAAGGCGTGCGCTCTCGCCCTCGTAGGCGAGTTGCAGCTGGTTCTTGAGGTCATTGAAGCGGTTGTTAACCGGCGTTGCACTCAACATGAGGACTTTTGTCCGTACACCTGCCCGGATAATTTTGTTCATCAGGCGCAGGTAGCGGTTCTCGCGTGGGTTCTCGTCGTTCTCGTCGGTGCTGACCTTTCCGCCGTTGCGGAAGTTGTGGCTCTCGTCGATCACCACAAGGTCATAGTTTCCCCAGTTGATGTTGGCAAGCTCACGTCCGTTGCTGCGCCCCTCGTCGCGCGAGAGGTCGCTGTGGAAAAACACGTCGTAGCGCAAGCGGTCGGCGACAAGCGGATTGTTGAGGTAGTTGCCGTGATAAGTCTCCCAGTTGTCGTGCAACTTCTTGGGGCAAAGCACCAGCACATTGCGGTTGCGCCCTTCGTAATACTTGATGACGGCAAGGGCGGTGAACGTCTTGCCCAGACCTACGCTGTCGGCGAGAATGCAGCCGTTGTATTTCTCCAGTTTGTTGATGATGGCAAGCGCAGCGTCGCGCTGAAAGTTATACAGCTTGCCCCAAATCACGCTCTGCTTGAAGCCGGTTGCCTCGTTGGGCAGCACGTCCTCGCTGATGTCTTCAAGAAACTCGTTGAAGATATTGTATAGCGTGACAAAGTAGAGAAATTCGGGAGCGTTCTCCTTATACACATTGCTAATGTTGTCAATGACTTCATCAGTGACGACTTGCAGCATTTCGCTGTCGTTCCACACCTGTTCAAAGAGCGTCAAGAAGTCTTGTGAGGCCGGGAAGTCGTTGCGCATGATCATCGTGTAGGCGTTGTCGCCTTGCTCGGTGCCGAGGTCAACGGTGGTGAAGCCGTTAATGGGCGTGTAACTGGATTTATTGACATTGATAAATCCCTGCATGAACTTATTTGTGCGGTTGGACTTGAAGCACACCTTTTGGCGAATCCACTCGGCGCACTCGCGGGCGATGGCTCGCTGCGTGAGTTCGTTGCGCAGCTTGATTTCAAACTCCGAGCCGAACACTGTGCGCTCACGGTTGAGGCGCGGAATGTAAAACTCACGCTTCTGCTTATCCACCTTGTCGGTGGTGAAAGTGGGCGAGGTGAAGATGAAGCGTAGCTCGTCGATGCCTTTGAGCCGTTCTTTCAGTTCTTGATAGGCATAGATGGAGAAACAAGACGCAGCGATGGCCAACTTACTCCCGTCCTGAATGACGGTGAGCAAGTCGTCACGTAGCGTAGTCGTCTTGTTGTCAATGAGCTTCATTTACTCGGTTTATGTTCTCGCAAGTGCGTTATTATCAAACGAGGCTCCCATGTAGCGCCAGAAAGCCGACCAAAGCTTGTATCACTACAAAGGAGTCCATAAGTTGTTATATCTTATCTGCTTAACGCAGTGAGCGGTCTATTTAACTGGAAGGCGAAGTGCCAAAAATCGCACTAATAGATTGCAAAGGTACAAAAATTTTTGTAACGTAGTTACAATTTGCGATATAAAGTTTTCCACTTTTCCAAAAGGGTAAAGAAATTGCGTGAACCACAGCACTTGATTTGATGGTCGTAGGAATAACCAGATGAACGAGTGCATAAAGTGGCTCACGCAATATGCGAGAGAAGCCACTATGCTATCGCCGTTCATCAGATGAAAATTTCCTACGTTTTCAAATCATCGACGTGCATAATGTTCTTTAGAACTTGCCTCAATGTCTTTCAAACGGTGAGGTTTGACGATGCAAAAGTACGAAAATTTTCTTGACTGGCAGGCTATTGAAGCCTAAAAGTTAAGAAATTCGGGTGCGAAGCTTGAATCTGAAGTGTTCGAGGACGATGTTCCTGCCACGAAAATTGCTGAAAACGGACTTGATGTTGCCGTTTTCATCATGAGGCAGGTAATACTCGTTGTCGCTCTCAAAAGCAAAGCACTTGGCGCGATTGTTGCAAACAAGAGTGAGCGCACGGTAGTTCGCCAAACAATCGAGAGAAAACAAGGTTTCAGAGATTGTTTCCGTCAAAGGGATGCTGAAACTACTGTTGAGCGTTACAGCGTTAAACAGCCGCTCGCTCACCGGCAACATTAGTTCGTCGCCACTGACTGATGCTTTAGGCAAAAGGCAAGATTCGCCCATTGAGAGGATTTCTTCACGAGTGAAAAATCTTGTGGGGTCAAGAGTTTTGCTGAAACACATCGGCTTGGCAACACGACACAAAGTATCGGGATTGCCGCCATAAGCCCACATAGAATTTCGGTCGGGATTAGGGAGCGCAGTAAATGCGCCAACAAGACCAAATCTTCGTTCTCCTTTCCGGGAAAGAAGTCCGAGCGTTTCAGCCAAAGAAAGAGCGTGTTTCCACTCCACTGTCCTGAGAAATTGTTCATCACTGTACGGGTTGTTTGCCGCTTCAACTAACACGAGGCACGGTTGTGTGCCGATGTCGCACCCGATGTTTTGGGTATCGACCAGCCCTGAGCAAACCATTCGTGCCCAGGGCAAGGGAATTTTGATATGTAACATGAATTTTTCCACCTCTTTCCTTAGTGATAGAGGTAGAAAAAATTAACAAATGTACGCTTGAGCCAGTGCAATATCTTTGCACATTCATGTTAAGAATGTTAAAAGGAACGAATATTTTTGATTTTATTAAGTAATAGGCAAATAAATGTGGAATATAAATGCTTCATTGCAAATTTCGTACCACTATAACACACCGCCGGAGTTGAGGCTGAATGCGTCGCGGTAGGGGAATTTTTCCGCACCGATGTAGAGGGTGTCGAAAGCGTCGGTGCCGTCGGTGCGGTGTTCGAGCAGGT
>CALDIF010000048.1 GCA_937901905.1 uncultured Porphyromonadaceae bacterium
GCAGAGGAGGCCGCTCCCGCTGAGGGGACTGCTTCCGCCGAGGGTACCTTTAAGATCGGGGCCTCCGGTCCCACCACCGGCGGCGCCGCCCAGTACGGTACGGCCGTCGTCAGGGGAGCCCAGATCGCTGTTGACGAGATCAACGCCGCAGGCGGTATCGCCGGTGAATTTGGCGACGAGGGTGTCCCCGTTGTTGAGGTAGCCCTCCGCGGTGTTCGCGCTGGCGTTGGTCTGGATGCGGAGGTAATCCACTTTGTATTCGTTGCCGACCTTGACGCAGACGTAATTGTCGGCCCATTCCTCAGCGGGAACGAAACTGGAGAAGGCGCCACCCTTGACGAAGCCCTCGAGGGCCTCGTTGCCCTCGGTCGCGTAGGTCGCAATCGCCTCGGCATTCGTGGAGCGGAATTCACCGCCGGTGATCGAGGCCGTCGGGTTGCCGCTCGGGTAACCGCAGCTCTCGACGACCACCGCGTCGCCCGTGGCGTTGAGACCGTTGGCGTTGTAAGCGTACTCGGCAGCCGAATAGTCGCCCAATCTCAAGTGGCAGTAAGCCATGCGATAACGCAAGTCCTCGTCGGTATCGGCATCAAGGGCACCTTGGGGCACGACCGAGTAGGCATCGAGGGCGACATCGTAGGAGTCATTTTTATCGGCATCGTAAAAAGCGAAGTCGCCGAGACGCATCTGCGCGAGCGGTGTCAGCGGTGACCCGGGGTGCTCGTCAATGAAAGCGAGTAACAAATCGGGTGTGTCGACATCACCGCGTTCAAAGTGGCTCATTGCCAACGTGTATTCAGCCTGCTCGTCGAGGTCTGCCATTCGGGCGGCTTGGCTCAAATGGTCAATAGCACCTGCATGGTTGCGAACCCCGTGCATCAGCGTCGCCCTCTCGATAAACGCGGGCGCGTCGCTACCCATTGCCGTGGGTTGGGAAAACATCGGCATTGCACACGCCAACGTCAATTCCACAAAGAGTGTCTTGAATTTCATATTGAGGAAAACAAAATTTGCTTAAAAAACGTGTCGACTCAAGCGTTTTAAACGCCGACACTTAACCGAATTGCAAAGTTACAATAAATTATTTGCTGTGCAAATTTTAGCAGCGGTCTATTTGATGAGATTTTCAAATCACTATTGTCCCAGGAATGTGATATGAGCCGGAATGTCACCCGTGCGCACCTGCCACTGCAGTTGTCCGTCCTTATCGTAGTAAAATAGTGTGCCGGGGGTTACATAGTTGCGAGCATCGGTGATGATAATATCGCGAGTCACCGGATTAACTGCAATACCGTAAGGTCGCTCAATGTCACTCTCGCTCCGGTCGGTGATGAAATTTTCATTCACAATTTCCATTGTAGCGGTGTTGACAATTATGTATCGGGCATCGCTTGATGACATGTCTACATTGCTCCAACCGGTGCTCACCACGTACAGCGAGTCGCCGCAAAGAGTCATTGATGACACCGGAATATCAAGCGAGGTGACGACACGTCGCTTGCGCGTGTCGTAGGCGTACAGTCGCGAGTCCTCATCAAGGTAATTTCCGCGCGAACTGACCCATAGCACACCGCGATCGTCGGCGATGACGTGTTGTAAATTAATTGCAATGGTCACTCGCTCAACCTCTTTGAAGGTTGCTATATCAATCACCGATACGGTGTTTTCATAGTTTGGCACCATGTATCCGCCCGAATTGGCAACATAGATATATCCTCCGGCTATCTCCAGTCCGTCGGGTTGAAATCCGACTACACACCGGTCGACAACCTCGAGCGTAGCCGTGTCAACGCGCGCGACGTAGCCCAATTGCTTGTAGTCCCTGTCAATCTGCACCGGACCGGCATAACTGGTCACGTAGGCATAGCGACCGTGAAACTTGATATTGCGACAATTGGGAATGTCGACTTGACCGATTTTCTTCACTGTCATGCGGTCAAGCACATCAACCTTGTTGCTGCAGTTAATCACGGCATACAGGCGTTCGCCGTATATGGCAATATCGTTGCCCACGTCGCCCATCTCCTTGGCAACACCGGGATTGGCTGCGCCGAAGATGTTGCGTGAATATCTGCCACTGGTGTAGTTGTAGTAGTCGAGCGTAGCCTTGTTGGTGCCCATGTTGCCCTCGTTGAGTACAAAGAAGCCGCGCACGCTCGTCAGTGAGGGGCGCGCCACATCAACGTGCTCGGGAATAAAAATCACATCGTCATGGCGACAAGCAGTCACCATGAGCAGCACGAGCAGGAGTGTCGATGTCGGTATCAGTGAGAAAATTCGCATCGCAGTGTTACCTTGAAGTTACGTCCCGGCATGGGGTAGTTGTGTATCACGTCGTAGTTTTGACCCAACAGATTGTTGACAGCGACCGACAAGCGCCATGTTGCTCCCCACATGGGGTGTGACGCGGTGATAGCGAGGTCGTGGGTGTACCACGGCTGCTCATAGTTGGCAGGGATATTCGACGAGGTGTGATAGCGCTCACCCACGTACACGAAACTGTAGTTTATCTCTAACCATCGCCACGAGGCATTGCCGAGCACTGTACCACTGTGTCGCGGTACATAGGAAATCTGCCCCCGGTAAGTGCCTCCGTCGCGAGTGTCATCGGGGTCGCTGAGGTCCATTGCGCGTTGATAACTGTAACATAATGACAGTTCGAGAGCCAATCCTCCGTTGAACGACAATGTTGTGCCGGCAGTGGCATCAACTCCGGTGATGTGCACCTTGCCGAGGTTCATCATCATCCAGCGATACTGGCTACTGCCGGTCGGAACGGCTATGATTTTGTCGGTCACGCGATTGTGATAACCGTCAATACTCACACGCACTGCAGTGAACGGTGTGTGTGCACTCATGCCGGCAAACCACTTGTATTGTGCCCCCACATTATATTGTGTCGCACTCTCGGGACGTAAGTTGGAGTTACCTATATCGGTGTAATATAAGTCATTGAAAGTGGGCATACGGAAGGCTCGCTTGTAAAAAGCCCTCAATGTGAAGTCTTGTGTCACTATCGGGCGATAACTCACGATTACAGCCGGTGTGAACTTGTCAAGTCGGTGTACATGACGTGCTACGACAGTCGAGCCGCTGCGATTGGCAAAGCGATCGGCTACATGGGTGTATAAAAGACTTGCCTCGCCCTTGAAACCGCGCCATGTGCGTGCGGTCGCGATGGCGGTGAGTAGAGTGTGGCGAGTGGGACGAGCAAAGTCGGGCAGGGTGCTGTTCAAGTGATTCCACTTGTAGTCAACGGCAAGGCTCGCGTCCCACCCTTGTAAGAGGGTGTATTTTGAAGCGACACTGGCGTAAGCCTCATCTTGATAAAACCGATTGTTGACGTAGAGCAGTGTCGTGTCGGGGTTGATGTAGTGCAGATAATCGCGCGCGTATTTCGCACTCATCAATGTCGACAAGCGCTCGTTGTAGCGATGTTGCCAACTGCTCTGCACGAATACGTTACGGTCCCATTGGCGTTGCGAGTTGCGCCACACATTGTTGATAATCGCCCCCGGAATACCGCGCTCGCTGTCGTAGTAGTAGGCTTGGGCACTCCAACGCCCTGCCGACTCGGTCCCTTGCAACGCCGCTTCGAGGCGCAGTGCTTGCAGGTCACCGTTGCGACGGCATGCGACGGTGTCCCATGCCATCGTACCGTCGCTGAAACGTTTGCGATAACTGAAGTGGTATTTGCCGTTCGCGCTTGTCCACTCGGTGCTCGCGCTGAGGTTCACGCGTGATGACAAGCGTCGCTCGTAGCGCACGCTCGGGTTGAACAGCCCGAAGGAACCTGTGCGAGCCGATACGATTACGTTATATCGTTTGCCCGGCTCAAATCGAGGAAGGCGCGAGCGGATATAGATTGAACCACTCGTGCCGAAGTCGCGTGCCGGTTGCAGAATATCGCTTTTTTGTCCGTTATACAGGTCGATAGCCTCGATGTTGTCCAACGAGAAACGACCGAGATCAATTTGTCCGTTCTGGGCATTACCCAATTCCAAGCCGTCGTAAAAGACACCCATGTGGTTGCTGCCCATACTGCGCATATCCACGGTTTTGACACCTCCCACACCGCCATAGTCCTTCAACTGCACTCCACTAAAGTAGCGTATCGCATCGGCAACGCTACCCGTGCTGCCGAGTGCCTCAAGTTGTTTACCCTCAAGACGTTGAGACGGTATGACCTCGGCGTATGGGCGAAATGCTCTCACCACGACCTCGTCAAGCATGACGCTATCGGGCATCATAGGCTCGGTCGCGAGGCATGAAAATGCGGTCGTGGCGAGCAATAGGGCAATATGTGCAACTCGTTTTATCACGCGCCCTCAAGAATGATAGAGAGGATAAGGTTAACGTCGGCAACGTTGATGAAGCCGTCGTGATTAATGTCGGCTGTGGCAGGCACACCTCGTTCCTCGAGCATCATCGACAGCACCGCGTTAACGTCGGCAACGTTGACAGAGCGGTCTCCGTTCACATCACCCGGTTGCCATTCCAAAACGGCATTAGGGTGAAAATCAACCCCACCGGCGACTTCAGTCGAGGTCTCGCCCAAACTGCTGCTATATTGGTTAATGCCGGTGTACACTTTGATAAAATCAATGTAGGGCAAATAGACATGTTGACCACTGTCGTCAATAGCCCAATCAATGTCCAGTCCGTCGCTGTAAACTCCGGTGTTGTAGTCATCACCCACGCTGGCGAGCACGCGGCTTGGCTTATTGTCAACGTATCCGTAGTCGAAAAAACGTTGTATTGTCATCGTGCCGTATGCCTCAAAGTTGCGTGGCAATCGTTCGCCCGTGCGAACCATCACCGTTGAGTCGTCAGGCAACCACAGTGGCCAGTAAGAATGATTATGTACCTGAAGTCGGGCATAGTAGCCGAGGCGACGATCGGGGTCGTCATCATTGCTTTCCCACTTGATGTGTTCTTTGTCAATGATTTGACGTGTTGCACCAACGACCGGTTTGTCGGGTGCCGGCTTATAATAAGTTATTGTAAAATTCTGCTGGGTCGTTGACTTGAAGCGTTCACTGCCGGCGAGTTCGTACCATGGGTCATCGGCTAAGCCATTACCGTTTACATCAACGCTCACCAGCACGATGCCGGGCTCGCTCGAGCCTCCGGCATCGGTGCCGTCGGCAACGAAGGCGTTGCCGAAGATTTCGAAGTCGGGTGCACCGGCAACGTTGATTACGGGGTGATCAAAAGCCACCGTCACGCTGCCTCCATATCCGCCCAAACACACCAAGCCTTTGTTGTAGTAAAGCGTGGTGTCGCTGATAAGTGTGCCGTCGGGCAACTCAACTTCTTCAACCTCGATGCCGCCACTCAAGATGTTCTCGGCACGCTTAAGCACCGTGGCATAGTCGTCGCCGGCAGCACACGGAGGGTACTCGTTAATGAATTGACCGGGTGACGGGTCGTAACTTAATACACGGGTGAGGTAGGGCATGTTGTCACCGTTGCTCGCGAGTGCCGTGAACATTGCGACCGATAGTAAAGCAATTTCGGTTATTATATTAAATCTCATAAATCGATGTTTCGTCGTGCCTGTATCTGCTTAAGACCTTGCAAAATTAGTGTTTTCTTGTGTTTTAACAAAAGCGGTGGCAGCAAAGCCGTCTACGGCGTGCCGCCACCACTTTACAAACAAGTCACCATATATTACATTATATTGTAGCTATAAGTAGACGGGAATAGACTTTATATTCGCATTAAAACAGTGCTTTATCTCAACACTTTAACGGCAGATGTGGTTCCATCGCTATAGGTGCGAACCTCAATGTTAAATCCGGCGAAAGGATTTGACGAGACGACACCCGCGGCATTGATGTAGTGTACGCCAACCACCTCGGTCGCATCGAGGTCGGTAACCGCGCTGACGCGGTCAATGCGTACCGTTAACTCCACATATTGGGTGTGACCTTTTTGAGTTGCGCTCAAAAGGACAGTTCCACTCGCGGCATCTTCAATTCCATTGATTAACAGTTTGCCGTTTTCGGCATCAATGTCAAGAGAAATTCCCTCATTGTCAATCGGCTCGTCAATTGTATAAGTCACCGTCGAACCGTCATTCTCAATCTCGAATATCTTGGAGAGGTCATACTTGTCGGTCTTGCCCTCGGTCACACCCCACAGGAGGGTGCTTTGCTCAATTACAGGGTCACCGCCCAGGTCGTCCATGGCGAAGTACATCGGGGTGTTCAAGTAATAGGTCACGCCACCGTCATACGACACCTTATCACTACTGTCAAAGTTGAAGGTGAGTTTCGTTATTTTACCCATATCGGACAAGTCAAGCCATTCCCACTTGTCGATGACGTAGTGGTCGGCCTTGTTAGCGGCACGAAAATCGGCAAGGTAAAAATCTTTTTCGGTAGTGCTTCCGTCAGGATGCTCGGCAAAGATTTGAAGAACGAAATAACTGCCGTCGTCAAATGCCGCCGAGTAGTAGTTGCCGTTCTTTATCGCATCGTAAGCGTACGCGGTGTTGGTGATATAGAAACCGCTTATCTCCTCTCCGTCTTCTTCGGCGGTCACCTCGATAGCACACGGGTCATCTCCGAAGGGAACAGGGCTGGCTATAATGAAGTTATTACCGCTATGAGCACCACCGGGAGCACTGTGGAACTGGTCGGGGTAGAGGTTCCCGCTATAGGTGTCGGATGTTAAATTTGACAAGGCATAGCCGTACCAAGTCCAATAGTTGCCCCATTCGCTCTCGGTGTAATAACTTCCCACCTCCAAACCGTAAGAACCGCTGTATATCTGCTCCCAATCGCTATAACCTTGGTCATAGCCGACATCGGGAATAGTGTTGTCTTCAAAGTCGGCGACAACGTGCACACCGCGAACCTTAACACCGGTGCGACGTGTAACTGTCGTGCCTGTTGCATCGGTGACCGTAAGTGTGTAGCCGGTCGACACAGTGGGGGTGACAGTGATTTGATACTCTTCACCCTCGGTTGTGGCGATTTTATTACCTTGTTGATCAGCCCACACGACAGTGTAAGGCTCGGTACCTCCGGCCCAAATACCCGTCAACGTGGCACTTTCACCGGCATTGACGGTTAACGGTTCATCAATCTCGATGGTCAAGGGCTCTTGAGCCCACATCATTGCGCCACATGATAGCGCGATGAGTAAGAAGTGAAATTTCTTCATAGGTTTGTTATTAAAGATATAATAAATAAAAATCCACATCAAGCAACTCGCGTTGACTCAACATGGAACTATAATAACGAACCTAGAGAGTGAATCTCTCCACAATGGCAGTTATCTCTCTGACGAGCCCAAGTCCACGAGGCATCAATCGAGTTGTGTGGGCAAACAATGTCCCACACGACATCAAGGCAGGTCTTCTGGCTTGTTCCTCGCATTATTGTCACAGCCTTCCCACGATAGTGGAACATCGATTGATGCCGTGTCGCAGTGGCTATTGTTGTGACTTGCGTATCTTTCTACCGGAACTCACAGCAGCGTGTTCTGCTCAGGTTTTGCACCTGATTCCCTCTTAGCATCGCGTCAACCGACACGATGACCTTGATGTCACCCTGCAAAATTACAAAAACTATTTCAGTTTTCAAAATTTGTGTGGTGTATCAATAGTTTGTGTGGTGTATGTGTGTGGGGGTAAAGTAAGGCGTGTCACAATCGTGGCACGCCTTATAGAGGTTGTTTTCTAAATAACCGATTGAGTTGTCACAGCAACTCGGCTCCGATGCCCGGCAGGTCGCGCAAGGTTATCTTGCCGTCAACTACCGTCATTCCGGTGAAGCGGTCGTTCGCTATCAACAGGTTGCCGTCAAGGTCGGCAAAGTCTACCAACGGTGACAAATTGGCGGCGGCACTCACCGCACACGAAGTTTCGGTCATGCAACCTATCATAACTTTCATGTCGAGAGCGCGAGCCAGCGTGATCATCTTATATGCCTCGTGCAGACCGGTGCTCTTCATCAACTTGATGTTAATGCCACTATACACACCCTTGAAACGCACGATGTCGGGCAGACGTTGGAATGCCTCGTCGGCAATGATTGGCAGTGGCGAACGCTCGGTGAGCCACGCTGTCTCGTCTATCCACGTCTTGTCGAATGGCTGTTCGACAAATACACACCCACGTTCTTGTAGCCAATGGCACATCTCAAGGGCTTTCTCCTTATTGTCCCAACCTTGATTGACATCGACACAAATGGGTACGTCGGGCATCATTTCCTTGATAATGTCAATGGTCTCGCGGTCTTTGTCGAGTCCCATCTTAACCTTGATTAACTTGTAGGGGCGCGCTTCCTCGACCTTTTGACGCACGACCTCCTCGGTGTCAATGCCGATGGTGAAACTTGTCACTGGTGTCTTGGCGGGATCGAGTCCCCAAATCTTGTACCACGGTTGCCCCATAATCTTGCCCAACAAGTCGTGCAGGGCGATGTCAACGCTTGCCTTCGCGGCACGGTTGCCGTCGGCAACGCTATCAACGTAGGCGAGAATGTCCTCCACGCGGAAAGGATCATTAAATTGTGCGAGGTCAAGGCTTGAGAGGAATTTTGTCACACTCTCTACACTTTCACCGAGGTAGGGTGGCATTGATGCCTCGCCGTAACCGGTGATGCCGTCAAACTCCAATTTCACCTGCACGTCGGGAGTCGTGGTGCGACTGTAGCGTGCGAGGTTGAACGCGTGCCGCAATTGAAGTTCGTAAGGCTCGAAGGTCAACGTCAGTTTGCCTGTCTTGGCAACGGTGCGTGGTGCGGAACTGCACGACAACAAACTTGGGGGCACTGCTGCCGCCGCCATTGCCGCACCGGTTGTAATGAGAAAGTTGCGTCTGTTCATTTTATATCATTTATATTGAAACTTCAGTTAATCTGTTGTTTGCTATGTCAAAAACTGTGTTGAGTGAACGTCTTAAGTCGTGGTCTCGTGAGCAACGTCGGCTTAAAAATACCACGGGTGTTGTCGTGCAGGTGTGATACCGCGCGTGCCTATTGCCGTTGATACGCGCCGTATCGCAAGCGGTGAGTAAAGGTAGTCGGGGCTGTCGGGGTCAAGGTTGTTGACTTTTACACGCCCCGAGCAGTGAATGAAATTGCCGTCACGCAGGTAGATGCCCACGTGGGTGACCCGTCCGGTGGTCTTGTTGCCGAAGAATAGCAAGTCACCGGTGAGTGCATCGTGCCAATCATTGATCGGCTCGCCGTTGAGCACTTGTTGCGACGCATCGCGATGCAAGATAATTCCGTTGGCTAAGTGGCACACCTTGACGAGTCCCGAGCAGTCGGTGACTTTAGAACTGGTGCCCCCCCACAGATAGCCCGCTCCTGTCATGCGACGAGCCGTACGCTCGATGAGAGTTGCATCGTAGGCTTGGGCTGCCCACTCGTCTATTGTCGTAACGTCCTCGGCTCGCACGTAACCTTCGCGTCCGTCGGGTGTGGCAAGACGCAACCATTCACCCGCCTTGTAGCGTAACTCGAGTATGCAACCCGAAACGAGGTCGCTGACGGGCTCGTCATCGCCCACCCGGGCAAGTAGGGTGGAGGCGAGTGAGGTGACAACGTATCGGTCGTGACGTGCGCGCCATGCTGACATCGCGTCATCGCTCTTGAACGCTACGCTGCTCTCGGGTATCCACGCGATGTATTCGTCAGGTTGTTGCACCCTCAACCACTCACCGTCTCGCTGTAGCACTCGCAGCGGAGTACCCATCACCGCCTGTGTCGCCATCTCGGCCGCATGGCGAGGTGCGGTGCGTAGCGTGGCAACCGCGAGGCTCACTTGGGCTCGCCGTTGTGTCACGGGCACCGACAACTCCAGCACGTTGAGACTATCGGTGTTCACGACCTTGTATAGGGTGTAGTCGTTGAGCAAACAAGCGATGATGTCCTCACGTTGCTCCTCGGTTCCTACAGTCCCTGTCACTAAGGCTGTGTCACCCTGTTGTGCAACATCAAAGCGTGCAATAACATTGCGACCGTCGCTCGGACGCAGGCGATCTATCGGTTCTTGTGCCACTGCGGTCGCGGTGACGGCGATGGCAAGCAATAATGTTGTCAATATTCCCTTGTTCATATATCAGGTTTTCAGTTTCTGCTTGTAAGGGTCTCGTGTTTAGTACATCACCCCCGGTTCATTATATTTACATCTAATGGTGTGCCCTGCGGACGGATAGATGTAAGATTTTAAAGACTAAAACACTTATTACACTAATTAAATTAATCTACAGAGGTTTACGGAAGTTCGTGAAAACTACAGATTTCACGAATTATCTATCCGAAGATTTACGTCAGTTTACGTGGATTTACGAGAGATTAGGCCTAAATAGAAGATAATAGACGTGAAGTATTCGTGAATTTGCGAGAGCGGTTCATTCCACTTTCTCGACTTTGAGCGAAGAATCCCACTTGTCGTAGTAGAGGTTTCCGCCGCGCCATTCCACCTCGCCGGGTTGGAAATCAACGGTCTCGCTGCGTATGAAAGTCTTGGGGGGGTCCAAACGGTCGCCTATGCCTTCGTTGCTTGCCATGCGATATAAATCAATGCCCGCAGCATAGTAGTCGTTGAGTGGATTGTCGATTGTACTGCGTCCGTAGGATTGGTCGGTTGGCACCCAACCGATGCCTTCGAAATAAGTTTCGGCCCAATCGTGCCACCCCTCGTCACCCGGTTCCACGACCCAACCGCTTTCCCAACGAGCGGGTATGCCAAGCGAGCGACACAACGATATATATAATAAGGTGACTTGTCCGCAATCGCCATGACGGTTGAGCAACACATATCGTGGCATGCAGCGTATTGTGCTGTACTCGCGTGCCCCTGCCCACGGGAACGAACGGCTAATCCACTCATACACCATCTTGGCTTGGCGCACGGGGTTGAGTTCGTCACCGACAATTTCACGGGCAAGGTTGCGCATGTCATTGTCGACAATGATGTGTGGCAACTGTTGAGCGGTGTATTCCCTATAAAACGATGTTGTCGTGTCGTAAGGTTCAACGAGCATCAACAGGTCTTGTTGTGTCACATGTCGCTCGCCCACGGTGTAACGAAAACGATATTCGAAGTGAGTGGGTTTTCCCTTGACAGCAGTGGCTTCCATGTAAACGGTGTGGTGTCTGCTTCCCTTGCTGAATCGCACTTCCCGATTACCGTCCAAATAGGTCACGTTGCTTTGGCGCATGTTCTCGTAGGGCAACGGCATCCACACCTTGACTGTTTCGCCTGCCGGCACGGCATCGGCATCGACATCAAGCGTGAAACGCACGGTGAACGTGCGACGGTCGCGCACACCATTAAAGTCGGGTGCGTGTCGCATTGACTCGCGATAGATGGCGAGGTTGTGAGCCACGCTTTTTTCACGCTCTACACTATGGTCGTTGTCAAATTCGTCGGCAAGCAACCACAGGTTGCGCACGCTCTTGCGAAACCACCACTCTGTGCCGTCAATGTTCATTACCTCAATCTTTCGCGTCGCTTTCCATCGCTCAATTTGAGCATCGGTAACCTCGGGCATACGCTCGCGAATGAGCGCAATGCCCTGTTCGGGCGTCATCGTGAAGTCAGCCCGTATGCGCGACATTATCGTTTCGAGACTGTCGATGACGACGGCATCGGCGCGACGTGTTGCACGTGGCAGTCGTTTCATCGTTGTTGTGGCACGGGCAAACTCGCCATTGTCAATCATCGTTTCGACGGCAGGTTGCCAATCGGGTGTCGCTCCGGCTGTAACCGCAGCCACAAGCGTCAGTATCAAGGATAGTAGTTGTTTCATCGTTTGTTCTCGGGTTTCCTGAAAGCAAGTTTCACCGTGCCTACAGGTGTTGATAAAGTGACAACAGGGGTGTGCCTTCATTCATGACTTGTCAGCAGACACACTCCCTGTCGTTGTGAGTGTCGATGACTTCATGTTGCAGTCATCGGATAATGACAAATATCTATCGCTTGAGTATAAGGTACTCGTAGGGCTGCAACGTCACGGCATTGAGTAACTCTCGATTTTTGCCTGTCATCAAGTCGGTTACCTGCTTGCCTGCCCACGGTTCGGGCAATGCCAAGGTGTTTTCCTTGTCGCGCACATTCACCAGTACGAGGAACTCGTTGTCACCCTTGGTGAACGCGAGAACATTGTCGTCAGGTATGCCGGCGGGTGCTCCGTGCATCAGCGGTGAGTTGGTCTTGAGCAGTTCGATTAACTTGGTGTATTCGGCACGAATTTCGGGCTTTGCTTTCCAGTCGACCGCTACATAGTTGAAGAAGTTGATTGGTTCTTGGTAGCCGACCTCTTGTGAACCGTAGATGAGCGGACCGCCATGCAGGAACACTGTTGCCACGTACGCCGCCATCGCACCGCGGTCGCCGCCGAATATGCCGTAAGGTGTGCCTACCGCCGCCGACTCGTCGTGGTTGGTTGTGAAACGCATTTTTACCTTGCCGGCAGGTAGTTGGGCGTACTCGGCACTATCGCTCTTGAGAGCGAGTGTAGCGGGCTCGCCTGCCCACACCTTGCGCAAGTCGTGCATGAAGTCCCACGCATAATTCATATCAAACCCCGCAACAGTGAGGTTCTCAACATGATTGCCTTCAGCAAGCATGACGATACGGCGTGGCGCGGCTGCGGCGCGCAGGCTGTCAATGGCTCCTTTCCAGAAGTCCAGCGGAACTTCGTCGGCGACATCGCAGCGGAAACCGTCAATGCCTATATCGTTAATCCAATATAGCATGGCCTCGCGCATTGCGGCGCGCATGTCGGTGTTGTCGTAGTTGAGGTCAGCAACATCTGACCAATCGGGAATGGGCGACACGATTTCGCCTTTCTCGTCTTGGGTGTACCAGTCCTTGTGCCCCTCGTTGAGCCATTTGCTGTCCCACGCGGTGTGGTTGGCAACCCAATCGAGAATTAGGCTCATGCCGTGGGCATGGCAAGTGTCGACGAGTGCTTTGAAATCGTCGATTGTTCCGAATTCCGGTGCAATAGCGGTGTAGTCACTGATTGAGTATGGGGAATTCTTGCTTTTCACAGTTCCTATGGGATAGATGGGCATTACCCAAACCACGTTGCAACCGAGGTCGGCAATTTCGCCAACATGCTCGGCGACAGCGCGCAGTGAGTTCTCGGGAGCGAACACTCGGGGGTTGACTTGGTACATGACGATGTCCTCTGTCGCCGGCAATTCGTAGGTCGGAGCCTTTTGCTCGGGTGACGGGCATGCCGTGAGCATTACGGCAAGGGCGGCACAAGCAGTGCCGGACAATACACACTTGAAAAATGAATTCATAGTACTAATTTTTTATTTTTATACAGTTAGAAAAAATTTTATGTTTGAAACGGCAGTCGAGTGCACGTTGATACGCAAGAAGACCTCTGAGGTTGTCGGCTGCTCAACCCTACAAAGGTAGTAAGGATTTTTCAAAGCACAAAATATTGCAAAAAAAATCCTCGACTCTCGTCGGGGATTGCTTAACTAACCATTCGGTTGTGTACCATTAAACATAAACCTTAAAACAATCTTTCAAGTACATGTGATCGTCTCGCGACGTTCATCATGACTCCTAACCTTAAAAACTAATACCATGAAAACCGATGCAAAATTACAACCATTTTTTTAATCAACAACTATTTTTTTCAAAAAAATCACCAAAATTTTCAAGTTTAACTCTTAATTAACAAGTATTACCTGCTTTCGGTAGCGAAAAGTTAATGAAATTAACACTTGTTTTTGTCAAAAATGAGTCCATAAAATTAAATTTTTAAAAAAATCGAGCGAAAAAAGTCAATTTTATTTGGTTTTCGAACAGTTTTTTCTCGTTTTTTCAATTTTTTTGACCGTTTTTCGGGCTTTTTCATCGTTTTTTTTAAAAATCGCTCAATTTTTCAAGTTTTTTGAAAAATTGAAGAAAAATTCTGTTGACTTAATATCGACTGTGGCTTTTTTACTAAATCGGTGTGATTTCTCGGTGTTAATTTTGATGTGATACCAATCGGTTTGTGTTATTTTTTATGCGACAAAATATTTTTCAAAATAATTGGCGATGATTAAAAAAACTTGTATATTTGCGGTCGACCTTTAAAGGTGAGTTTAATCAATTCAGATGAAAATTCATCTTGGTTGTAGTTCCTTTCACGTAGGCATCAAGCCACAAGAAAGCATTCGAGTCAATTTTACCCCATCTAACTAAAGTGAAGTCTTAATAATATCAATTCTTTGTGCTATGGACAAAAATCGCAGTATTATCGTTGCAGCGGCTATTGCTGCCGTCGGTATGCTCCTGTTGGGGCTATGCCTCAAGGCCGGTATCGATAACTTTGTTAACAAGGATCGCCTCGTCACTGTCAAGGGGCTTGCCGAGAAGCAAGTGGATGCCGACAAGGTAACCTGGTCTATCATTACGCGTGAAACAGGAAATGACCTGCGCACCATTTACAATACGGTGAATGCGCGTAATGCTTCGATTGTTGCTTTTCTAAAGCAAAACGGTATCACCGATGATGAGATACACGTCAATCCCATTCAGGTTGATGACCGCGAAATGAATGAGTACGCCAACGAGCGTGTTTCCTATCGTTACCGTGCTCGCAGCGTTATCACGCTCATCAGTAATAAGGTTGATAAAGTGCGTGAACTTACCGGTCGCCAGAACGAGTTGCTCGAGCGCGGCATTGTCCTCGAGAACGAGTATGGCGCAATTGACTATGAGTTTACCTCTTTCACATCAATCAAGGCGGAGATGATGGATCAGGCTATTGCCAACGCCCAACGCACTGCCGAGCAGTTTGCCGCGAGCACAGGCAGTGACCTCGGCAAGATGGTGACTGCCGAGCAAGGTATTTTCTCTATCGAGGATCTTGATGACAACACGCCCTATATCAAGGCTCTGCGTGTGGTTTCAACGGTGACCTATCGTCTTGATTGAGTGCTCCGTGCCATGCAAATACCGTGTTATATATAGACGTATATTAAAAGAGTGAGGGTCTATTCGACCCTCACTCTTTTAATATACGCTGCCTTGTTTACACAGGCACTCAATCAAGAGGTGGCGAGAATGTAATTGAGGATAACGTTGACATCGGCAACATTAACTGCGTTGTCGGCATTGACATCAGCCTTACTCTCGTATTGCTCGTTCATGATGAGTTTCAGCACATAGTTGACATCAGCAACGTTGACATTACCGTCGCCGTTCACGTCAAGTACATTTGTTCCCGTTGCCTTGAACTCAAAGCGAGTGCCGCTCGTGTAGGGAGTGCGGCTCGCGTCATTGCCGGCAACGAGTTCGGTGCCCACGAGCGTTAGCGACGCGATGCCGATGATGGGGTTGGTCTGCTTGGTCGAGACGAACTTACCCGTTGAGTTGTTGATGGTTAACTTGGCGGTGCCACCGCTGTTGATGCTACCGTACATCACGCTGTGCCCACAGGTGATATTGATTGCCGGCACGTCCTTGATAGTAACCGACGTGTTCTTGTACATGTTGAACATCGGGTAGTTGCCCTGTGTGGTGTGTTCGATAGTGAGCGTGCCGCTGTTCTCGCCGTCGATTGTCACCGAGCCTCCCTCTTCAATCATCAAGAACGAACTGTTGGTCGAGTAGCCGTGCTTGATCACGTTGTCGCCCACGAGGCGCACCTTAAGTCCGTCTATGTTGGTGCGTATAGTCAGTCCGACGGTTCGGTTGATTTTGTTGAGTGTCAGCACTCCATTATCGTAACTCACGCCTGCCACTGTGCCACCCTCGTGCTTGTTATCATCGTTAATAACCGTGCCGTTGACGCTCACGTAGGCAGTCGTCATGACCAACTCCTTGACGAATGACCCATCGCTATGGACGAGCCCTTGTTTGGTCGTATTGTAAGTGATGCCCGACTCGTTTGGTGTACATCCGCTGTATTCGAATTTTGTGAACCCTCGAATGACACTGTACGGACTTGAGTAATCGGATACCAAGTGAGCCGCTACTCGTTTGAAGGTCAGTGAGGCTTCGTTCCATGAACTGCCGATATTGGAGATGATGCCTAAAGTGTGCCGGTTATCTGTCAAGTTGAGGGTGACATCGCTGATATTAATTGAGATGGGGTTGTCGTTTGAAACAGAGTAAATTGTGGAACAACCGAAATTATCGTCACCTCGCGTCAAATTAATTGACGATGAAGACGCGCCATCGCCCGTTATGTTGACGGATGAAAAGGTGTATAGCAATACACCGTTGTTAAACTTGTTATTGCCTATGAATTTGATGGTAAGACCTTCATAATTGCATCCTATCACTTTTTCCACATTGTTGCTCGTTGATATGACGTTATCGAAGATGAGCATTCGGTTTGAGGGATCGTAAGATATTTTGCCCTGTGACAAGCGGTTGGCTGCTATTTTGTCGTGTTGATTAAAGAGATCACTGATGTCAACATCTTCGCCAAGCACTGTCAAATAAGCATCGGCGAGTGTTGCTGATGCCCACAAAAAACACATTGTCAAAGTGAGAAAAATACGTTTCATGTCCAGTATTCGTAATTGTAGGATTGAGAAATATAATGCGAAATTAGTAAAAACCGAACGTAAAACCAAAATTTGTTTGAGATTTTCTTGTTTGAAGAGTGTGTCAACACTTTCTTCACCGCGTTCAATCTTCTATGACGAGTGTTGCACTTTAGTTGCAATATATTGTCTTGCCGTGGCATAAAGGCCAACCGTCGGTAAGCCTCCTCAATCATACACTCCAATTTGACATGGTTTACAAGTGTAAATATTTTGCTGTCCTGTAACGTGGCTGTTCCGATAATTATATAATCGGTTTAGAGGCAGCGATAAGGCGAAAATCACCATTGTGGCGAGGGGGGAGAGAACGCCTTGAATGATAGTTAAAAGGAAAAATTTTAAAAATGTAAATTTTGTTTTGTAAATTACCGGAATAATTTGTAACTTTGGGGGCAAATTCCCAAGTACACTAAAAATCATCAATTCAGATGTCAGCAAAACAAAGCGGAGACAAGAAGTCGACCGTCAACAAAGTTATACGCGAAACGGTGCAAGGGCGCTCGATTTCGTTGGAATTTTTCAAGCGTTACGCAATCTACATCGTCGGCTTGATAATAATGGTGTTGTTCTACATCGGCAACAAGTATATATATCAAAGTCGTCAAGAAACGGTGTTGAGGTTGGAAAAGGACTTGAAAGATGTACACACCGACCTTGTCGACATGAGTGCCCGTTACAACTCGATGGTTCGAGAGAGCCACATGATCTCTTATGTTGACTCGCTCAACTTGCCGCTGACCGCACCCGACAAGCCACCCTACGTTATCAAGTGAAAAAGTTGTAGTTCACAAGTTACCGAATCTATATTACTCTCTGCAGTTCACG
Organism: uncultured Porphyromonadaceae bacterium; assembly: GCA_937901905.1. Taxonomy (GTDB): domain Bacteria; phylum Bacteroidota; class Bacteroidia; order Bacteroidales; family Muribaculaceae; genus Sodaliphilus. The sequence goes on from CALDIF010000048.1 coordinate 17,361, forward strand.
TCAATTCTCGAGAATTATTAAACTTTCGAAAATTTGCGGAAATTAGTTGTTTAAATTTATTTTACAGGCTTTGCCCTTTCTTCCCTTAAGTAACAAAACACTATGGCAAGCAAAGGAGCCGGCACCACCGGCAAGAAGAAAAAAGTGACCACCAACAAACGTTCGGTGTTGTTCATTTACACCCTGATTGTGATGGGTGTCCTCGCCTTCTCGGCGATGATATTGTACAATTTGGTCAAGTTGTCGGTTGTCAATGCCGCGGCATGGAACGACAAGGCTGCACAAATACTTGAGCGAGAGGAACCCATTGAGCCGGAGCGTGGCAAAATCCTTGCCGATGACGGCACGGTCTTGGCCGCTAATATGTACTTCTACGTCGCTCGTGTTGACTGGTTGAGCAAGGGTATCAAGCGCGACACGATTGCGCCGTTGTTGCCGGAACTTGCCGACAGTCTCGCTGTGTTCGACCCTACCTACACCTCTGCTCAGTGGTATGAGCGTTTGCGTCATGACATACGCGAGATACAGACTGCAGGCGACGTACGCGCAAAAGGTGCTGAAAACGGTTTCACACAAGAAGATATGGACAAGAAAGGTTGGGCAAAGGTCAACCATTCCTATCGCCTGATTAAACGCAAGTTGTCGCACAATGAGTTCAAGCGCTTGCAGTCGTTTCCCTACTTTAACCTCGGTCGTAACAGTAGCGGTCTATACGCCGACACCGAGATTGACCGTCGCAAGCCTTACGGCTCGATGGCATCGCGCAGTATAGGAACAGTTGAAGAAAAGGATGGTGAGGTGCATGGCAGGCAAGGACTTGAAAGTTCGCTTGACTCGCTCTTGCGTGGCACTCCCGGTGTAAGCAAGAAGATACAAGTCACCTACGACATCATCTCGGTTCCCAAGGTTGACCCTATCAATGGTTACGATGTCACCACAACAATTAATGTGGGCATGCAGGACATCGTCGAGACCGAGTTATACAAGATGTGTCATGAGACCGGAGCCGAGTGGGGTACGGCAATCTTGATGGAGGTAGCCACAGGCGAGATAAAGGCTATCAGTAACCTCGAGTTAAATCCCGCGATTAGTGACGACTACATTGAGGGCAGTAACAATGCTGTGTTAGGCTTCGAACCCGGCTCGGTGATGAAACCCATCTCGATGATGGTGGCATTAGAAGACGGTATCATCGTTGACGGCAAACCGGTTGCCGATATCAACAGTCCCATCGTGACCGGTTCACAGTGGAACTATGCCGGTAGTGTAATTCGCGACCCTCACGGCGGTGTGGCTCTCTCTCCCCGCCAAATTATAGAAACATCGTCTAACATCGGCATGAGTCGCATCATTACAGCCAAGTATGGCAGCAATCCCGACGGGTTCCGTCAACGCTTGGAGCAGATGGGCTTTTTCGAACCGCTTGATTGCGGCATTTCGAGTGCACGCACTCCACGTTTTCACAAATTAGGTAACTTGCAGCGTGACCGCGTGGCATTAACACGCATGGCTTTCGGTTACTCCACCGAAATTCCTCCCTTGTGCACACTTGCAATGTACAATGCCATCGCCAACGACGGCAAGTATGTGCGTCCGCGATTGATAAAGAAACTCAGTCGCAGCGACCGTCCCGATTCTATCATTGAACCGAGTTACATTAGACCGCAGGTGTGTTCACCCGAAAATGCAGCCAAGTTGCGCACCATGTTACACGATGTGGTGTGGGGAGATCGCGGCACGGCTCGCAAGTGGTTGCAGAGTGATGCCGTTCACATTGCCGGCAAAACGGGAACTGCCTACAACATTGAGGAGGGCACGACGGTGTACGGCTCACGCAAGAGACTTGCCTTTTGCGGTTTCTTCCCCTACGAGAACCCTAAGTACTCGTGCATGGTATTGATGTTGGGAGCCAATCGTGGCGCAGCGGCAAGCAGCGGGTTGGTGTTGAAGAATATCGCCCTGCGCATGTACGCTCGCGGTATGCTCAACAATAAGCCCGATTATCGTGGAAATGATTTGTCGGACAATCGTCCCACACTACACGCGATGATGGACGGTGATGCTTACAAACGCTTGGGACGCGTGTTGGGCGTGCGCCAAACGCGTCACATTGTCAATCCCACCGAGGAGGCAAAGGGTTCCGTGCCCAACGTGACGGGCTTGAGTGTGCGCGATGCGGTGCGCTCAATCGAGGATGTCGGCATGGTTGCTCGCGTTAAAGGGCACGGGCGAGTGAAGTCGCAGAGTGTGGCCCCCGGCACGCCGATAAAACGCGGTAGTGTGGTTGTGTTGGAACTTGTTAACTGATTCGAGGGGACGTGTTGCAACGGTTTGTGGCATTGTTGCGCGAGTGGACACTGCCGGTCGCCATGACGGCGGGTGCAGTGGTTTATCTCGTGTTCGCCTTTGCCGACCCTCTCGATGAGTTCGGCAACGCGATGTTGCCCGTCGTGGACACCATGTTGCCGGTGTTCATGGCAATGATATTATTCACCAACTTTTGCCGGGTTGACTACAGTGCATTGCGACTTGAGTCGTGGCATGTGTGGGTAACGGCAGTGCAACTGTTGACGGTTGCTGCAGTGACTGTTGTCGCAGTCACTGCGGCAACCGGCGACACCACTACCGTGCTCGCCGAGGGCACTCTCACCTGTGTTATCGCCCCCGGAGCCGCTGCCGCTGCTGTGGTAACAGCCAAGTTGGGTGGGGATATCGAGTCGATGACTTCTTACACTTTTTTGTCCAACGTCGTGACCGCGTTGGCTGTGCCGCTGGTGTTCCCTCTTGTTGACCCGTCGGTCGACATGCCATTCCTTACATCATTCCTTCACATCTTGTTCAAGGTGTCAATGGTGCTGTTGGTGCCGATGCTTGCCGCTTATGTCGTGAAACATCACATGCCACGACTGTTGCGGTTCATGAATTCCATTGAAGACCTGTCGTTCTACATGTGGGGAGCCTCGTTGAGCATTGTGACCGGTTACACTGTGCGCAACATCGTGCATGCCGATGTCGGAGTGGGCGTACTGTTGTTAATGGCAGGCGCGTCGGCGCTGTTGTGTGTCTTACAGTTTATCTTCGGCAGGGGTGTAGGCAACCGTTTTTCGAGGACTGTCGAGGGAGGTCAGGCATTGGGGCAAAAGAACACGACCTTTGCCATCTGGATTGCGTGCACCTATCTGTCGCCTCTCGCTGCCGTTGTGCCCGGTTGTTACATCTTGTGGCAAAACACGGTCAACAGCATCGAGTTGTGGCATCACAAGACAGGAAAAGATAGCGTGACCGAGTAGACTCGCTCCTGACCGGGTTCGACGCGAGTGACAAGCGAGTAGTTGTCCTCACCGTAGATGAGGTTCAATCGACGGCGCACATTGGACAGCCCTACACCGCCTTGAGAGTGCTGCTCATTCTCGTTGCACACGCTGTTGCGGCATTTGAAGCAGACCGTCAGACCATCATTGAGCGCGATCGTAATGTCGATAAACGATGGCGTGTTGTAACTGACACCGTGTTTGAAAGCATTTTCAACAAATGGTATCATTAACAATGGTGGAACTGACACCGTGGTGAGGTCTCTTGCCGGCAAGGTCATGTTAATGTCTACAAGATTATCGCTATACCTCATGCGCATCAAGTCAATGTATGCCTTGAGGAAACGAGTCGCGCTGTCGAGGGTTACTTTTTCGCGCGCTCCGTCGTAGAGTACGTAGCGCATCAACTTGCTCAACAAGATTACACTGTCTTTGGCTTGCTCGGGGTTGATGTCTACGAGAGCGTGAATGTTGTTAAGCGTGTTCATGAAAAAATGTGGGTTGACCTGATAGCTCAAGTAGTCCAATTCTTGTTGCAAATTCTCGGCCTTGAGTTGCAACATACGCTCGCGCTCGACCTCGGTGCGGTAGTAGTACTTGATGCCGAGGTTTGTGCCTAACAACGTGAGCAACACCAGTAAGGTCAACGCCTCGTGCATGCCCATTGGCGGCCTGTCGGGACGCGGACTGTGGGCTTTGTCAAGCATCTCCATGTCATGAGGTGGGCGATGAAGCGGTCGGTTGCGGTCGGGGTGATCGGCAAAATGATAGGTCATCATGGCTAATATCAGTACGCTCACCGCACCGATGTAATGCCACTTGCGATGCTTATTCACCAATAGTGGAGCGATAAAGAAGTTGTGTATCAAAAACACGGCAAGGTACTCGGCGAGTACTTTCCACACGTGAAACACATCACTCCAAAGGAAGTTGTCTTCGGGCGAAATGGTCGAACGGATGTAGGTGCTTGCTGCCGACAGTATGAAGATGAGCAACCACACCCCGAGGTAAGTCAAGTTCTCGCGTTTGTTGCTTGTCATGTCAATACTCAATAATTACCCGTCGGGGTTTTCGCTCAAGTGTGATATAAGACGGTGACAGAACCTCGGCACCGGCTTCGAGTGGTGACGAGGCGGCGCTGTAACCGTACAGGTATCCGCCGGTCATAGTCAGTGTCTCTGTCACCTTGATGCCCTTAGGTGACGACAGCACTTTCTCGCCGGTGGTAACCGCCTCAATGCTTCCGCCGCTCACGATGAGTCCTTGTGAAACATTGATGCCCTTGCCTCCCTCGCCGGTGCTTTTTAAACGCAATGTGCCGGCACTCACTGTCAACGTGCTGTCGCATTTGATTGCGGCACAACTTGTTGTGTCTTGCACGCCGTCAACAGTGGAAATCACACTGTTGCCGGTCGTTATTGCAGTGGTGCGTCCGCCGTTGATGAAAATCCCGTTCTCGCAGCGTATCGCCTTTGCTCCGTCTGCCGAGGTGCTCACGTTGAGCACACCGCCGTCAATCCACACCCCGTCGTTGCTCTTGATTGCATGAGTGGCAGTGCTGCTAACGAGCAGGGCAACGCCCGGTCGCACGCGAATGTAGTCATCACTGAATATGCCGCCGCGTCCTGTCGCCTCCACAGTAAGGGACCCCGTGCCGCTGAAGATGATTTGCCCCTCACTGAACAGTGCCGCTTTGGCTTGTTCTCCCTCCGGTGGGTCGGCGTAAGTGGTACCGTCGTGTAGTGTGTTGCTGCTACCCTCTGGAAGTACTACATATAGACTCTTGCCACACTGGTTGTTGATGACCGGACCGGTAGGATTGGTCAGGGTGACATCGTTGAGAGTCAGTTTGAACTTGTGGTCACTGTATATCTTGAGTGACCCGTTTTCACTATTGCCACTCACCACAAGATGCATGCGACTCAAGGTGCTGTTCACTGTCACGTGGGCATCGTCGGTAGTGACGGTGATACCGCTGTAATGTCCTGCCACGGTTGCGACCTCGCCATTATAGAGAATGGTGATAGTGCGGTTAAAGGTATCGTGTTCAACGTAGTCGTTATATGACTCATCGGTTGGATCATCGGGCACATTCTCGGTCTCATCGACAAGAGACGTGTAATCAAATTCGATACTCACCGGCACTATGGGCACCGGTGTTTCACCGGAGTCAACAGGGACAAGGTCGCCGAATTTTGTGTCATCGCTGATGCATGAGGCGAGCAGTATTGTCGCGCAAGCGGTATATATAAGGTTTTTCATTGTGAGTGGTCAGAATTTGAAATTGTATGACACACCGATGCTATGGCGGTTGGTGTCCTCATCATCATCACCGCGAACGATGTCGTAGCGGTAGTAAATTCCTAAAGTATGTCGTTTCTTGATGTCGTACTCGGTGCCAAATGTCAGTCGTGTCTTTTCGAGCGACATGGTGTTGAAAAATTCCACGCTCGCGGTGGGGTCGAATTTCCACTTGGGGAAATCGTAAGACGCTTGCAACCTGCTGCGTAACACATGCTTGTTCCTGCTGAGGACAGCGGTGCTTTCCCACCACTCGTTGTCGAAGTCGTATCGTCGCAGGTCATCACGTTCTCCCCGATGGGTGTATTGCCACCGTTCGCGCAGTGATAACTTCAAGCGTTTTACGGGTTTCCACTCGCCGGTTGCACTCACTTGTATGCGATGACGCGTGCCATAGTAACTTGGTCGCCAGTTGTTGTAACTGCCGTCTTCGTTAAAGGTCAGTTTCTCGCTATTGTTATCTATCAGCAGTGAGTAGGCTGCAGTTAATTTCAAAAATTTCAGCGGCTTGTACGACACGTCCACACCGACACTCACGCGGTCAACGGTTCGGAAATCGTTGCGTGTGCGGAACTCGGCATCTATTGAGGTGCTCACCACCTTGCTCAACTTGTGGCTTGCGCCGGCCTCCACTATAAGACCGCTGTCATCGGCTGTCGCCGGCAACACGGCAAGTGCGGTTGCTATGAGCAACGTTTTCAGTCGTCTGTTGTTTCCCACTGTTGTTTGGGTAATTTTGACATGTGATTAATTTCAACCTCGTTGCCGTTACCATCGTCTACATAGTGTATCTTGATGATAGCCATGTCGCGCAAGAAGTCGATGGCACCGATGCTCACGTTTTCTATCTTAAGCCCGGTGCGTTGCTCAAGGTCGGCAATCAATTCGGCGCGTCGTTCGGGCACGATTAACTCAATGCGGTCATACTGTACCAGTTTGGTGTGCTCCACGCCCAAGTGCCATTCACACAACGCAATACACACGACAACAAGCAGGTTGGTGACGAGCAACTCGGTGATGGAGAGCGAGTTCGCGATAGCGTTTACAACAGCGAGGGCGACAAGCACAAACAGGTAAGTCATCTCACGCACGGGCATCGCATCGGTGCGGTAACGCATTATCGAGAAGATGCCGAACAAACCTATACCGATGCCGATGCTCGTCTTGGTCTTCATGTCCTCGAGAACGAAAATCATGAAGAACACGATGAAGAAAATGGCAACGCTCGACAGCATGAACGTGAAGTAAAAGTCACGACGAGTGCTCTTGCGGAAGTATAGGCGATCAACAATGAACCATGCGAACAAGGTGCTCACGATAAACCGGAGCAACATCTCGATAAAGTCGTAACCGATGTCAAATCTCAATAATGAATTCATAAAACTTGGTTGCCCGTTGGGGGCGAGGTTGTTAATTGTTTATCTTATTACGCCACATTGACACTGCCGATGTTCACTCAACGGTCGTGGCTGTGGTTTACCAATCGTTGTTAACAAGAGAGCAGTCGCGCCACATAGCGCAATCGCTCTTTAAACCTGCCTTGAGGCAGCGACTCGCGTGTGGTGGTCAGGGCGGTGCCCATGCAGTACTTGCTGAAGCCGTGTGGCATGATGCGCAGTTGCCTGAGCAAATGCAGTATTGGCGACGGTTTGAGCCCGTCGCGCTTGAGTTCGATGATTACCAGTCCGTTGAGGTCATGCGTTCCACCGGTGAGCAAGTTGTTGAAGCGCAACGCGCGGTCAATGGTGAGACGCTCGGTCATCGCTGTGTTTACTAATGTTATACGGTCAAATTCATTGGTCAGGTGACCGATAAGCACGTCGGGCGAATATTGCAGGCGTTGTCTGACAAATGCCACATTGTCCGCTATCAGGTCGTGGCGCGACGGCTCGTCATCGGCTGTAATGGCTGTGGTGTGGTCAACGGCTACACGCTTCTTGCGAGTGCGACCGTGGTTGTTCTTGGTTTTCACTTCAAGGAAACTCAAGCCCGAGTCCATGTAGTGACGTATGCGCAATTTTTGACGATTTGTATGCCCGTGGAGGTGGGTGAGATACATGTCGTGGTGGGTCGTGTCGTAGTACAGTGTGCTATAGTGACCGTAGCGCAAACCGTTGATTTCTTGAACATAGTAGAGCTCGCTCGCCAATTGTATCAGTTGTAGCAAGCGTGCCTCGGTTGTGACAAACTTGGTGTCGGTGCGGTTCATTAACTTCACCGCACCCATCTCATCAAGCGTGATGGGACGCATCAAGTGTAATATGTCGTCAAGCGAGGTCATCAGGATTATTAAAACATTTAACGTCGGTGTTCCTGTGTTAAACGCGGCGCAAGGTGATATATTTTGAATACCTTGCACCGCTTATAACTAATTAACAAGAAATCGAGGGCAGTGATTTTATGACGCGTTTGCCAAGATGTAATTGAGTATAGCATTAACGTCGGCTACGTTGACCGCTCCGTCGTTGTTGACATCGGCTTGCGACTCATACTCCTCGTTGAGAACAAGATCGAGCACGTAGTTCACGTCGGCCACGTTGACATTGCCATCGCGGTTGACATCGTATATGGAGTACTCGGGGTCAGTCCCCTCGGTGCTGAACTGCATTGAGGCAAGCCCGTCAAGGGCAATGCTCAACGAACCGCCGTCGGACGTTGCCTTGGCGTATCCGTTGGCGAAGGTTATTTTAAGCCCCGTCGTGCTGATTGTTTGTGTAGTGCCGTCGCTACCGGTAAACTGCATATATCCGTAGTCATCGGCAGTGGCACTGATGCCGACAGTCAACACAATCAATATCAATAATAAGTGTCTCATTGTCTCGTAATTTAACCGATTTCTCGCAAATGTAACGATTTTCTCGCCAATGGTACAAATTATTTTCAACAAATAAGGTGTTTTTCGCCACAAGGCACGTTATTGCTCCAGTGTGTCGGGGTTAGGCGTGATGAACACGCGATCCCAACGCAAGCCACCGTGGTTCATCGGTTTGTCTTTGTCGAACGACACCAGCACCACCATGGGTGTGCCGACGATGTGATCCTCGGGTACGAAACCCCAATAGCGAGAGTCGAGCGAGTTGTCGCGATTGTCCCCCATCATCCAATAATAGTTCATCTTGAAGGTGTAGGAGGTCACTCGTTCACCGTTAATGAGGATAGAGCCGTCGCCGGTTCGCTCGAGCGTGTTACCCTCGTAGGCGCGTATGCATCGTTCGTACAACGGTAGCGTTGTTTCATCAAGGCTGACGGTCATGCCGCGTTTGGGTATGGTGACGGGTCCGTAGTCAAGGTGAGTCCACCCGTAGTTGTAGCCGATGGGGTAGGTGAGTAACATGTCGCCTTCGCCGGCGCGGGCACGTTGAACACCGGTCACCACGGGTAATGACTTGAGTTGTTCAACCATAGTCGAGGTGAGTGGCATCAGGTAACCGCCCTCGGCGGCATGGCGGTCATCAATAGCGATGCCCATTCGGTCGAACGTGGCATCATCAATGGCAGCGGTCGTTTCCACATAGTACATGTACTGCACGTTGGCGGGCTCGGTGATTGCGCGCCCGTCAATGACCACAGTACCGTCAAGAACGCTGAGACTCTCGCCCGGCAGACCGACACAGCGCTTGACATAGTTGTCGCGGCGGTCAACGGGGCGTGTGATGACTTTGCCGAACTCGCCCTCGTGAGCGGCTAAATATTCGCGTCCGGCTTGTTTGATTGTTTCCAACGGCGCGTTGTCGGGGTCAACCACAGTGTGTAGACCCGCCTCGTAGCAAAGCGTGTAGTAGTCGGGGTTTGGACAGTTTACCGCCACCGTGTCCCCACTGGGCACGTTGAACACCACGATGTCGCCACGGCGAATGTCGCGCATGCCCTTCAAGCGGTGATAAGACAGTTGTGGAAACTCAATGTAACTCTTGCAATTCAGCCACGGTAGTGTGTTTTGTGCCAATGGGAAGTGCAACGGTGTTTGGGGAACGCGTGGCCCGTAAACCATCTTGTTGACCCACAAGAAGTCGCCCGTGAGTAGCGTTTTCTCGAGCGATGAAGACGGTATCTGGTAATTCTGTCCGACAAATAAGAACAGGAAATATACCAATACGAGAGCGTACACAATGGCATCAACCCAGCCCATGACGGTGCGCACGGCAGTGTTTTTCACGCCACGCCACCATGTCCAGGGAATAAACTGGGTGAGATAAATGTCGGCAAGCAAGAACCATGCCGGCAACACCCACGGGTTGCCCAACCACACGACCCATGCGAAGAACAAGGCACTCACTATGCCGAACCGCACCCACCTTGTCGCTTTGACGCGACGTAAACGCTCCTTGAGCGAGCCTGTCTGTGGGTCGTAAGCAGGCTCGGCAGAGTTGGTGTCGGCTGTATCACCGGACTCCCACCCGAATGCTGCTACTAAAGCAATGATGAGGGGTAACAGTAATTGCCATGACAAACTGTTGTTGTGGATATCGTGGTTAAGCACAAGGGCTGTAATAATTGCAATTACAGCGACAGCAACCCATTTGATGACTTTTTTCTTGTTCATAGTTCCGGTTCGAAAGTTATTAATTGTCGACCCTGGTGAAAGCGTATAATATTTTGTGAAACAGGTGGTTACAAGCAGGAGGCCACGCGGGCTGCAAGGCGTGCGTTGTTGAGTACCAACTGTATGTTCGCCTCAAGACTGTTGCCACCGGTGATGTCTTTTATCTCGGCAAGCAAGAACGGTGTGGTTTCCTTACCCTTGATGCCCAATTCTATACTGCGAGCCACGGCTCGGTCAATGGCATTGTTGATGTAGTCGGCATCAAGCGAGTATTGTTCGGGAATTGGATTTGTCACGAGCATGCCTCCGTTGAGCCCCATCTCCAATTTGGCGCGGAACGCGGCTGCGAGGTCTTCGGGGGTGTCGATGCGGTAGTCTACCTTGAAACCGCTGCGTCGTGTGTAGAACGCCGGCAGTTCGTCGGTTCCGTAGCCAATCACGGGAACGCCCTTTGTCTCGAGGTACTCCAAGGTCAATCCGAGGTCAAGTATAGATTTGGCACCGGCGCAAATCACCATTACCGGCGTCTGTGCCAACTCTTCAAGGTCAGCCGAGATGTCCATTGTGGTTTCGGCACCACGATGCACACCACCTATGCCACCGGTGGCAAAAACCTTGATGCCTGCCATCGCGGCAATGATCATCGTTGTTGTCACTGTGGTGGCTCCGTCGTTGCCGCGTGCCACAATCACAGGCAGGTCGCGGCGCGAAGCCTTTGTCACGGCTGTGCCTTTGCGACCGAGGTATTCAATCTCGTCGGCAGTACAACCGGCCTTGAGTTTGCCACCGATGACGGCTATTGTCGCCGGGATGGCTCCATTGTCGCGTATGGTCTGTTCCACGGCAAGGGCAGTTTGAACATTTTGCGGATAGGGCATGCCGTGTGAGATGATAGTCGACTCAAGGGCAACTACCGGTTTGCCGGCTTCGAGAGCGGCTTTCACTTCGGGGGAAATATCAAGATAGCGGTTCATTGTTTTATCGTTATGCCCCATGGGGCCGGTTAGTTAGTCGTTATTATAGTTGATGCTCCGAACCTGAAGTTCGAGGAGTAAAGGCGTGATTGAGAGGGCACGTCGATTAAATGTGATGCCCGAACACGATGTCCGGCGTTATATGCTCACTAAATGTTCAAAACGCCACCGTCGTTTGTGAAGTTGTACCTTCAACAGTTAATATAAACAAACAAGAGGGCCGTGCATCGTGATGCATGACCGCTCTGGTAGCGCATAGCAGAATCGAACTGCTCTTTCGAGAATGAAAATCTCGCGTCCTAACCGATAGACGAATGCGCCGACCTCACTGCGCAGCCCACACCTCGGGTTGACGGCAGCGTGTATGGTGCGCGTGGCTCGCGAGCCTCGCTTCTCAAGCAGCACTCAACTTGTTGATCAAGCGAGCCAACTTGGATTTGAGGTTAGCAGCCTTATTCTTGGAGATCACGCCACGACCGGCGAGTTTGTCCAACATGGCGGTCACCTTCTTGAAGTTCTCGGCAGCAGCGGCAGCATCGGTCATCTTGCGCAAGTCACGCACAGCGTTGCGCATGGTCTTGGCGTAGTAACGATTGCGAAGGCGACGTGCCTCGGACTGACGAATTCTCTTTTTTGCTGACTTGTGATTTGCCATTTCTAATTTGTTGTTTCTTGTTGTTTTATTGTTAGTTATTGTAGCGCATAGCAGAATCGAACTGCTCTTTCGAGAATGAAAATCTCGCGTCCTAA
>CALDIF010000049.1 GCA_937901905.1 uncultured Porphyromonadaceae bacterium
ATTAGTAAAATTTTTAAGCCTAATTTACTTTTTTTTACACTAAAAATTCATCATTTGCCCATTAATCGGGACAAAATGTTGTGAAAATGAAAAAAACGAATCTCCGTTAAATGTGAAGTAAAAGGTGTGCCACGGCTTCGGCACAACGTTCACCATCTATGGCACTCGAAACGATGCCTCCGGCATAACCGGCACCTTCGCCACAAGGGTACAGCCCCTTTATTGATATGTGGTGGAGGGATATGGTGTCTCGGGGAATTCTCACGGGTGACGAAGTGCGTGTCTCAACTCCGATGACAATTGCTTGATTGGTTAAAAACCCCTTTGCTTGTTTGCCGAACGTGGTAAACCCTCGTCGCAAACGTGTCGCAATGCCTTTAGGCAGCCAACGGTCAATGCGCGACGGTTGAACACCGGCAGGGTAAGATGATGGTGGAATTAAACGCGATTCCGCTCTGTCAACAAAGTCTTTCATTCGTTGTGCACCTGCAACCTGACTGTTGCCGGCTTGTTTGAAACATTCGGTTTCAAGGTCATTTTGAAAATTAATCATCGCAAGTACGTCGCGTGTCGCATCATACTTCGCAGGTAAATCTTCGGGGTGCAGTTCGACAACCATACCGCTATTAGCCCAATGAGTGTTGCGTTTGGCAGGAGACATACCGTTGACAACCAGTAACCCCGGCTCGCTCGTTGCCGGCACTATAACACCGCCGGGACACATACAGAAGGAGTAGACACCGCGCCCTTCAACTTGTGTGACGAAAGCATATTCGGCAGCCGGTAACCATTCCCCGCGTCCTGCCGGATTGTGATATTGGATTTGGTCTATGAGATGTTGGGGGTGTTCAAGTCTCACGCCCACGGCGATGCCCTTAGCCTGAAGTGAAATATCGACCTTGTTCAGCATGCGATACACGTCGCGCGCCGAGTGACCGGTGGCGAGGATTACCGGACCGAGAAACTCCTTTCCATCACGCGTGGCGACACCCCTCACTTCATCGCCGGTGGTGTTGAGCAACAAGCAGGAAACATGAGTGTTGAAGTGTACTTCGCCACCGCATCTCAAAATGGTGTTGCGCATTGCTTCAATCACAACAGGCAAACGATCGCTACCGATGTGGGGGTGAGCATCAATAAGAATGTTCTCATCGGCACCGTGACTGTAGAACACTTGCAAGATGTGCTCGACCGACCCGCGTTTTTTACTGCGAGTATATAGTTTGCCATCACTGTACGCTCCGGCACCTCCTTCTCCGAAACAATAGTTACTATCGGGGTCAACTATTCCTTCTCGTGAGATTCGTGCCACATCGACACGACGATCCTTTACATTTTTACCCCGTTCAACGATTATTGGTCTAACACCCATCTCTATCAGTCGTAATGCGGCGAACAATCCCGCAGGTCCCATGCCTACGACTATTGCTACGGGTGCATTATCTGCTAATTCCCTATAAGTAACGACTGTTGCCGATGTCGCGTCGGCAATTTCATCAATTCCGATGCGTACCTTGATGTTGACCATGACAGTGCGTTGGCGCGCATCAACCGACCGTTTCAATATTTTCAAACTCTTGATACGGTTCGGTGAGACACCGCGCTCACGTGCCGCAACGCGTGTCAGTTCATCGCCATTGACTGCGACTTGGGGTAAAACTCTTAATTGAAGGTCTTCAATCATGATAATCTCCGTTAAACTCTGCAAAGTTACGACAACTAAATTTGCGTACCAAATTTAGTTGTCGTAACTTTGCACAACAAACCTGATGCAGATGGCTCGTATTGATGAAATAGGTATATTGTTTGACCTTGACGGTGTGTTACTTGACACCGAGGGGGCGTATTCGCATTTATGGACCGACATTGATGGTTGTTATCCTACCGGAGTGCCCGATTTTGCTGCCGTTATCAAGGGCAGTAATCTTGATAATATTCTAAACACTTATTTTTCGCCCGAAGTGCACGCCGATGTTGTTCGTCGTTTAGATGAGTATCAAGCGACGATGCAATATATGTTTTTCGATGGCACTCTTGAGTGGCTTGATGCTCTTGCCGATGCCGGACTGCCGATGTGTGTGGTAACAAGTAGCGATGAGCGCAAGATGAACGCTGTATATGCTCAACACCCTACATTTAAACAACGTTTTGCCGCGGTGGTGACGGGCGATATGGTCAGTAATCCGAAACCCGACCCCGAGTGCTTCCTACTCGGAGCAGCACTGTTACATAAATTGCCCGAAAATTGCGTGGTATTTGAGGACTCGGTAAATGGACTTAAAGCGGCTCGCAGTGCCGGCACCGCTGTTATCGGATTGTCAACAACGTGTCCTCAAGAAATTGTCAAGCCATTATGCGACAAGTGTGTCGCGTCACTTGCCGAACTGACCGTTAATGACATAGTTGAACTCCTATCCGGTCATGAGTTATGATATCCGATTACCTCAAACAGATTTATGCACACATTGAAACAGGGCGTTTGGTGCACGCGATGAGACTCTTGAGAGATCGTATAATTGACGGAGGTTTATTCGAATTGAGTGGAGAGTTGGAAGCCGTGAGCGACAGTTACCGCTACATGTTGCAATATGTAGCGAGTGGTGGTGCCGACCCCGACCGTGACGCTATGCTCAAGCGAATTACCGACACGGTCTATCATATAGCCGATCGCGTTGAAATTCTTGTGCATCAGCCGTCGAGTCGTGATGTGTTTTATGCGCGCCGTAGGGAATTGTCTGACACTACCGTACAAGATGTTTTGAACAGGGTGCTTGAACAGGTCGGCAACAACGTGTCGGCTCGTGAATTGGAAAAGTGCGAAACCGACTTGTTTAATCGCTTGTGGACTATATTGTCTCTCGATGATAACGATGTTGCCCGTTTGCAAGATATACTGGGAGACTCGTCTGTGCCGGCTCATGTGGGCAGCATTATCGTGGGAGCATTGTTTGTCGGCTTGATGTGTTTCTACGATGAGAACAAGTTGAGTACTCTGATTAGATCTTATATATATGCCCATCATGAAGACACTCGACTCAGAGCACTGGTCTTCATGTTGCTTGCAATGAATTTTCACCGCTCTCGTGTGCAACGCTCATACCGAAGAGTTCATGATGATTATGCACTCTTGACCGAACAGATTGCAAATTGGAGAGATGACGTTAAAATTGTACAGACCTGCTTGGTGCGTTCGTTGGCAACGCCTCAACTATCCAAACAGATTGACGATCGTTTGGGTAACATATTTCGCGACCTTTTTGATACGGTCAGTCGACAAGGCATTCAATCGACCGACTTGAGCAACATCATGGAAGATAGTGAATTGGCTGAACAATTCATGGATTTACACGAGTTGCACAGTAGTGGGGGAGATGTGTTTGCCGGGTCGTTTGCCAAGATGAAGTCATTTTCTTTTTTCAAAACTTTTGCAAATTGGTTTCGTCCGTTCCATGTGGATTATAGTGAAGTGACGGCACTGGCTGCTGATGATTTACAACAATTTATCCACTTGATTGATCGCAACATTGCGGTGTGCGGCAGCGACAAATTTTCGATGATACTGTCGCTCAATGGAATTCCACCTCAAGCACGAGCACAAATGGCAGCCAACATGTCGAATGAAGCCGAAGCGTTAAAACAACAACTGTCCGACATGAATGACCGCCAACGAAGGGCAACTCGCATTAACACAGTTGTTCAAGACTTATATAGGTTCTTCAACATGTTCTCGCGCCGTAACGAATTCCCTGCGATGTTGACCCTTTATTGGGACTTGCGCAACTTGCCGATAACAGACAATCCCGTGCTTGAAGCGGATTCTATCAGTCAAACAGCCGATTTCCTACTGCTTCATGAGTTTTATAAAGATGCCATTACGTGGTATAAAGTCCTCATGACCGGTGATAAAGAGATTGATGCCAAGATATACCGCAAGTTGGGAACGGCATACGAGAAAAACGGACAGACCGATGAGGCTGTTGTTTACTATTCTTTGGCAAGCGACACTGACGTTGAAGACAGGTGGATTCACTTGCGTCTTGCCTCTTGTTACAGATCTCTCGGACAATTTGACAATGCAATAGGTTGTTATGACAAAATCTTGCGCAACAATCCCGATGATATAGGGGCATTATTGCCCAAAGGTCATTGTCTCATGTTGAGCGGACATCTCCAAGAAGCAATGGATATTTACTTGAAAATTGACTTCATGGAAGATGCCGGATCAAAAGCATGGCGATCTATAGCGTGGTGTGCATTGTTACAAGGAAATACAAAGTTGAGCATTGATTATTCGATGCGTATTATTGAGCGTGACAAAGTTCGCATAAACGATTATATGAACCTCGGTCACGCATTGCTCGTGTCGGGTGATGTTAAAAGAGCTATAGACAGTTATCGCCGTGTGTTGCCCATGATAGACAATGATAGAGTGCGCTGGCACGAATTGATCGATAATGACAGACAACGACTCGTAGCGTTAGGCGTTGAAAATGCTTACTTGTCTCTCATCGCCGATGCCGTACTGTTGGTGCAATGATATATATTTGATAAGAATGCAAATATGATTGACTTTGATAACATACTGATGCATGAGTTTGCGACACAACACGGGTTGCCCCCGTTTGACCGCATTAAAACCGACATGTACGAACCTGCAATTCGTCATGCCATGGCATTGCATCAAGCCGAAATTGCTGCTATCACGTCGAACGAAGCCCCCCCTTCTTTCGACAATACCATTGTAGCACTTGAACGATCCGGAGCCGACTTGTCGCGTGTGTTGGGAGTATTCTATGCTATGCTTAATGCCAATGCAGACGATGAGTTGATGCAAGTGGCACAACGTGTGTCCCCCACCTTGAGTGAGCACGGCTCTTCCATATCGCTCAACGAGGAACTGTGGCAACGGGTAAAATCGGTAAAAGAACGGTTAAACATCAACGAACTTGACGATGAAGACGCAATGTTGCTCGAAAATACAGTCACGATGTTTGAACGCTCGGGCGCAACGCTGAAAGGTGCAGACCGCGAAACTTATCGCTCATTGAAACTTCGATTGACACAATTATCAATTCAATTTGAGCAAAACTTGTTGAAACAGACCAACGCTTTCGAACTGTGGCTGACCGATGCCGATTTGGACGGTCTGCCTGAAAGTGCGGTGGAAGCGGCCAAATCGGCAGCAAGTCAACGCGGACGGGAAGATGCCTATTTGGTGACGCTTCATGCCCCATCTTACACGTCGTTTATGAAATACTCAAACCGACGTGATTTGAGAGAACGACTGTATCGTGCGTATAACTCATTGTGCGGAGAGGGCGTGTATTCCAATATGAATATTCTAACCGACATCGCCAATACACGGCTTGAGATAGCACGTCTGTTCGGTTTCAACACATTTGCCGATTATCGCTTGCAACGCACTATGGCAGGAAATACCGAAAATGTCATGCGTTTACTTGACAATTTAAGGGACAAGTATATGCCTGTCATGGCTCGTGAGATGGCGGACATGCAGTCATTTGCAGGCGAGGAAATACTGCCGTGGGATTACAGTTTTATCTACAACAAGATGCGGGATATCAGATATAAAGTCAATGATGAGTTGTTGCGCCCGTATTTTCCGTTGGATAGAGTGTGTGAAGGTGTCTTGGGACTTGCCACGCGTTTATATGGTTTGCATTTTACACCCAATCCCGATGCCCAAGTGTGGGACTCTGAGGTGAAAGTGTGGAACGTCAGTGATGAGCAAGGAGATCTTATGGGTGTGTTATATGCCGATTTCTTCCCTCGCTCGACCAAGCAAAGTGGTGCCTGGATGACATGTTTTACCGAGCAACACGTTGATGCTTGTGACAACGACCACCGTCCGCAAGTGACCTTGACAATGAATTTTACTCGTCCTACTTCGACCAAACCGTCGCTGCTGACCTATGGTGAGGTTAATACTTTTTTGCATGAGTTCGGGCATGGTCTGCATGCGTTGTTGTCGCGAGTGCGCTATGAGTCATTATCCTGTACCAATGTATATAGAGATTTTGTCGAGTTGCCTTCACAGTTTAACGAGAATTTCTTGCGACATCGCGAATTTATCGACACGTTTGCTCGCCATTATGTTACAGGAGAACCGGTGCCCGATGAGTTGCTCGATGGCATCATTGAAGCCGAACGTTTCGGCGTGGGTTACTCCTGTGTGAGGCAATTAGGTTTCGGCTATCTTGACATGGCATGGCACACTATTACCGAGCCTGTTTCGGTTGAAGATGCGCTTGAGTTTGAACGCCGCGCGATGTCAACCGTACAAGTGTTTGAACCTGTAGAGGGTTGCATGATGTCTCCTCACTTCAGTCATATCTTTGCCGGTGGTTACGCTGCCGGCTACTATGGATATAAGTGGGCTGAAGTGCTTGATGCAGACGCTTTTGAATACTTCTCCCAAGACATGCTGTTTGACCGTTCCAAAGCCGACAAATTGCGTGCTACATTACTCAGTCGCGGTGGGTCAGTCAATCCCATGCAACTGTATGTCAACTTCCGTGGACGCGAGCCTCGTGTTGATGCCCTATTGCGTCGCGATGGTTTGCTTGCATAATGTTTAATAATTGATTTGCATTAAATCAGTATATTTATGACACATTCAATGACCGGATTTGGTAAGGCTGTTGTTGAGTTGCACGATCGCAAAATTACAGCAGAGATCAAATCCTTGAACAGTAAACAGGTGGACTTGACATTGAGAATGCCACCTGCCTATCGCTCTATAGAGTTGGAATTGCGCTCGCTTGTTGCAACGCGGCTACAGCGAGGCAAAATTGAGTTGGTGGTTTCGTGTGAATTGCTCGCAGGTGATGCAGTCCCGATTCAAGCACTTAACTTACCGGTGCTGCTTGCCTATAAGCACCAAATCCGGGCAATGGCATCAGCACTTGATATTCCCGAGCCTCAAGATTGGTATGCCACATTACTGCGTTTACCCGATACACTCACCACATCGAGCGATGTCCCCGATGCAGCAGAGGACGAGTTGAATGCCGTGCGTGATGCGGTGAATGATGCGATAACTGCAATGATTGAGTTTCGTGCTCAAGAGGGCTTGCGATTGCAGGCGTTTTTTGAAGAGAAAATCGATGCCATACAATCATTGTTGACCAATGAAGTCCCTCTCTACGAGCAGTCACGCACCGACAAGATTAAAGCGAGACTTCAAGAGGCATTGTCACGCCTTGAGGGTGTGACCTATGACAACAATCGTCTTGAACAAGAACTGATTTACCACATCGAACGCTTGGACATTACCGAGGAGAAGACTCGTCTTCAAAATCATCTCAACTATTTCTTACAAACTCTTCACTCGCCCGAGCCCGGTCAAGGTAAAAAACTCGGTTTCATTTGCCAAGAGATGGGACGCGAAATCAACACAACCGGCTCCAAGGCTTGTCAAGCCGAATTGCAACGTGTCGTGGTGCGCATGAAGGATCACCTTGAACAAATCAAAGAACAAGTCTTAAATGTATTGTAAAGCACTATGGGTAAATTGATTATTATCTCGGCGCCGTCGGGGACGGGAAAGAGCACCATCATTTCGCGCATCATTGATGATGAACGATTGAAATTGGCGTTCTCGGTATCAGCAACCACTCGCTCACCGCGCGACGGTGAAGTGAACGGCGTGAACTATTATTTCATGACTGTTGACGAGTTTGAGCAGCGTGTCAAGAACGACGAATTTGCCGAATACCAACAAGTGTATGAGGGTCGTTATTACGGTACGTTGAAGTGTGAGATAGAACGTATTATGGATAGCGGTCGCAATGTGGTTCTTGATATTGATGTGCTCGGAGGCATTAACGTCAAGAAGATATACGGCGACCGTGCGCTTGCGCTGTATATCTTACCCCCGAGTATGCAAGCCCTGCGCGAGCGATTGGAACACCGTGGCACCGATTCCTCGGAAGAAATTGAAAAACGTGTTGCAAAGGCAGAGTTCGAGTTGGGTTATGTTGATGCTTACGACAAGCGAGTTGTCAACGATGTGCTTGATGTCGCTGTTGAACAAGTGCGTGATATTGTAACCGATTTTGTCCTGCCATGCGAATAGGCATTTACGGCGGTTCGTTCAATCCCATACACACGGGCCATGCAATAATCGCCAATCACGTGATGAGCCACAGTGACCTTGACGCGTTGTGGCTGATGGTCGCGCCTCACAACCCGCTCAAGGAAGCAGAGTACGGTGTCAGCAGTCGTGACCGATTGCTAATGACCGAACGTGTGAGTCGTCGTTTAGCCGGTGTGGAAACGAGTGCATTCGAATTTGAATTGCCTCGCCCGTCATATACTATCAATACCCTTGACGCGTTGAAAGAACGCTTCCCTGATGACGAATTCGTGTTGCTCATAGGAGCCGATAATTGGGTCGTGTGGAACAGTTGGAAGGAACACGACCGTATCATAAGCGACTATGGCGTGATGATATATCCGCGTTTGGGTTATGATGTGATTATTCCCGACTCGGTCTCATCGCGAGTGACGCTTGTTGATGCTCCGGTCATAGAAGTGTCATCTACAATTGTAAGAGAGCGCGTGGCATCAGGTCAAAGTATTGAATTCTACGTTCCTGCCGATGTCGCTCTTTATATCGAGTCACACGGTTTATACAAACATTGATTTTATATATTGTTCTAAGATTATGAACAACGAACTATCACCCAACAGTCTTGCCTTAATCGCTCTCGCTGTAGAGTATTGTAAGAGAGTTGAAGATGCACCGAATTTTGATGACCGCGATGATTTTATCGCCTCAATGTTAAAGTTGCTACCGAGATTATATATCACTGCAACCGATGTTGATGATTATTCGGGCTATAGTGAATACTTCATTGATTCGATGCTCGACGAGGTGACTTACGATGCGGTGAGAGAGGGTATTGCAATACTCATGGCTGAAGATGATGTTTACCTTGAAGTGTTCCAAAGTGACATGAAATACAGCGAAACACCCATTGCGACAAGCATCAGTGAAAATCTTGCCGATTTGTATCAAGACTTATATAACTTCGCTGTCAGCGTGCGTGATGCTACAAGTGATGTTCAACAAGAACTCGTGGGTCAATGCAAGGATAACTTCATTAATTATTGGGGGCAAACGCTGCTCAACGTTTTGCGTGCCCTCAATCAATTATATTACAATTAGTGACATGGCGTGTTATACTGTCGCTCATTGTAATCATCGTTTGTCTACGGGGGTATGCCTTTAGAGTCATTGACGATATTGACGATATTGACGATATTTGTGTGTACTATTGTGTATTATGAAATATTTGATTAGATTTGCAAGTCATTCTTAACGAGCATCGCCCACCCGGGTACAGTACTCGTCTTGAAGACATTGAGATGTTTAGTTCTGAAAATCAGTTTTACTTTAATAATTAATACTATGCTTGTTTCACCGTCATTACTGAGTGCTGATTTCGCCAATTTATCTGCCGACCTTGAGATGATTAACACGAGTGAGGCCGATTGGCTGCATCTTGATGTCATGGATGGCGTGTTTGTCCCGAATATTTCGTTCGGTTTCCCCGTGATGAAGTATGTGCAGGAATTGTGTGACAAACCTCTGGACGTTCATCTGATGATAGTTGAACCGCAAAAATTCGTGACCCAAGTGCGAGACACCGGAGCGATGTTGATGAACGTTCATTATGAGGCTTGTACGCACCTTAATCGGGTTATACAACAAATTCACGATGCCGGAATGCAAGCGGGTGTGACGCTCAATCCGGCTACACCGGTCGATATGCTTCAAGACATTGTTGCCGATGTTGATCTCGTGTTGTTAATGAGTGTCAACCCCGGTTTTGGCGGTCAACGATTTATTCCGAATACTTTGAATAAAGTACGACGTTTGAGAGATTTAATATCCGAAACCGGCTCTCATGCCCTTATAGAGGTTGACGGCGGTGTTAATGCCGATACCGGTGCTACTCTTGCAGAGGCCGGTGCCGATGTGCTTGTTGCAGGAAATTATGTCTTTCATGCAGCCGATCCTCATGCTGCTATTGCAACATTAAAACGATTGTGACTTAGTGAACTGTTGTGACTTGATAGTAACGACAATAACCTTATGCGTAGCCGATTGTATAAGTTTGCCGTGTTGGTGTTGGTTGTGTGTGCCGTGTCGTGCAGTGATACGGATACAGACCTTAAGAAATTAATTCCGGCTGATGCTGTCGGGGTAATGAGCCTTGATGTCCGGTCGGTACTGGCGATGGCAGACATTTCACCCGAAGCCCCCAAATTACCGGCAACACTCAAGTCCATAGTACGTGAAAACGATCAATCTCCCTTGTGTCAGGTTTTGTCGCGTTTACCCAATATGGGACTGAATTGTCGTGCACGTTTGTTCGCTTATATGCCGTCGCGCGGAGTCCTCAAGCAGGTTGTTCTTGTGCCACTCGATGATGCCAAATTGACACGTAATGCGTTGGAACGCATTGTTGGAGGCGACTTTGTCGAAAAGGGGGCATTTTCGGCTCTCATGAGAACCGATTGTGTTTTTGCGATTACCGGTAATACCTTGTTGGTGGCTCGTTTGGCACGCGGTGCAAGTGATGATGACATCGATGAGGCTGTGACGACAGCACTCACCAAGACCTCCAAATCCGCAACCGGTGACTCGTGGGACTTAATCACCGACACCGAGCATCATTTTGCAGCCGCATTTAATGCCGATGCAATTCAAGAAGTTCTTGGAGGGTTGGATGGATATTCCACTTTGTGTGCCCATTTCCCTATCATTCAACTTTTCACCGAGAGTGATGTCGAGCGTTTCATCGTCACCGGCGATTGTGCCGGCGATTCGGTGCGTTTGGATCTCACCATTGAGGCTCAACAAAATTGTGATTATCTCAATTTGATGTCCACATTGCTTGCCGCACCCGATGCTCATGTGTTGGGTGCTATACCGGCATCAATGGATTATATAGGCATGATAAGTGTCAAGGGTGAGGCAGCAATGCGATTGCCTCAAGTGGAAAAATTAATTGAAATGTTCGGCGAAATCCGGTATGTAGGACGCATGGATATCAAACCACTGATTTCGACTATTGATGGACCTGTCGCGGTGGGATTATCACGCGATCCTCACTTGACCGACGTGTGGAACATTGTTCTTGCAGCACGATCCAATGCACCGAGACAAGTGATAAATTATATCACTGACTTCGGTAGCAAGTATGGTCAAACTCCATGGTTGTGGCAAGATGAGTTGCTATACGAGTGGGACAATAAGATGGTGAGACTTTCCACCTACGAAGACATCGTCTATGTCAAAATGCTTGACTATGAGCAAACCGAGGGGTCTGCCTACGAGAATAATCCGTTATTGCGCAACGCTTTATCCGAATCGGTGGTGGCCGGATACATCAACGTGAGTGATGCGGACAATGATATTTATGCGTCATGGATTTACAGTATGCCAAACCCGTTACACGGTTCACTGCTTTTCCGTGCTCAACATAGTCCTAACTCTTCGCTTGAACTGCTGCGGTGGTTGGCATCGTTAAAGCCGGCTCAACAATTTGAATGACCCTCAAGCGTTGCCCACACTTCATTGGCTTGCTTTAAAGTATCGGGTTTGCCGACATCGAGCCAAAGATAGTCACCGGCAGGATAATATCCGTTGATGAGGTGGTCACGGCACGCGTCGATGTAGAAAGACACCGTAGAGAACACGCGACCTGCAGTGTGGGCATATTGCTCAAGTGCCGGGAATATCTCGGGTGAACAGATGTGTATCCCTCCGAACGCACGCCTCATAAGCCCCATCTCGTTTAACCCCTCAGGTCTCAACTCGCCGGTGTTCAAGTTAATCCAACCGTGCATGCGATAATTGGTGTCGAACAACAGATGTCGAACGGTGTCTCGCTCTCTGACGAGCAGAGTGGCGAGTGCGCCCGACCGCTTGTGGTAGTCTGCCATGTCTTTCAAGTTCAAGCCATTGGTGAGAATGTCGGCATTATGCACAATAAACGGCTCGTCTCCATCAAGCCATTGACGCGCTGCAAGGACACCACCACCGGTTTCAAGCAACAGGTCACGTTCGTCGCTCACATGCACCTCAACACCCCAGTCATGACTATTTAAAAAGTCAATAACTTTATCGGCAAAATGATGGACATTCACTACAACACTTGTACAACCGGCTGCGATTATCGCACGTAAAGTCCGTTCAAGCATTGTCACTCCATTCACCTCCACCAATGCTTTGGGACGATCGGCGGTCACCGGGCGCAAACGTGTCCCCAATCCTGCCGCAAAAATGATTGCTTTCATTTTGACTGCATTGACTTGGGTGTGAATTCACGGTTTTCCAACTCATCGAAATGTGGCGTTTGGCTATGGGTGAGTACCACGCGCACGTTGAATTTGTTGTAGACGTGCTCGGCAAGGTGTTCGGCACAATACACCGAGCGATGTTGACCGCCGGTGCAACCGAAACTAACCATCAGATTGGTGAATTTGCGATCAATATAACGTTTGACGCTGGCATCAACGAGAGCGTAAACATGCTCGAGGAATGTGAGTATCTCACCATTGCGTTCAAGATATTCAATCACCTCCGGATTGACACCGGTCATGGGCTTATAGCGATCATATTTTCCGGGATTGTCAATAGCACGACAATCAAATACATAGCCGCCGCCATTACCGTTGTCATCAGCCGGTATGCCTTTCTTGTAGGCAAAACTGCACACGGTTACCGTAAGAGGATCCTTAATCTTGCCCTTCAATTCCGGCATTTGTACCACCTTGGTAAGAATGTTGTTAAGATAAGGAAACTCGGTAAATGGTGTTTCATTTAACAAGTCGGCCATCAACTCGATTGCGTCGGGTATACGCTTCTTGAAATCGGGTTTCTGCTCAAAGTTGCCTCTGAAACCGTAAGCACCCAGGACTTGCAGTGTGCGGAACAAAACAAAGTATCGCAACCGGGACATGAAGTGATTGGGATTGATGGGTGCATAGTGGGACAATTCGTCCAGATAGACATCAAGCATCTCGGCTCGCAGGTCATGTGTATAGTGAGCGCGTGCTTGCCACAAGAACGACGCGACATCATAGTAGAACGGCCCTTTGCGTCCGCCCTGGAAGTCAATGAGCCACGGCTGCTCATCGCGAATCATCACATTGCGTGCTTGGAAATCACGATACATGAACGTGTCGCTCATGTTACTGAGCAGGACATCGGCGATGCGTTCAAAATCATCTTCCAACCGTCGCTCGTCAAACTCGATGCCGGTCGGCTTGAGAAAACAATACTTGAAGTAATTCAAGTCCCACATCACCAATCTCCGGTCGAAAGCCGGGGTGGGGTAGCATTTATTAAAGTCAAAACCCACCGCGCCTTCAAATTGCACACGACATAACATGCGCATCGAGCGTGCAATCAATATCTTGTCCCGCTCGTTGAAAGAACGGGTTTGAGTGCTTTTTTCAATGATTTTAAAAAGAATGTCGTTGCCGAGGTCTTCTTGCAGATAGTGCATGTGATCTTCGCTCACGGCAAGCACCTCGGGAACAGGCAACCCCTTGGACTTGAAGTGTCGGCTCATATATATGAACGCCTCGTTTTCATCGCGGTCTACACCCGCAGCACCCACGAGGTTCATCGGTCCGGTGAGGCGATAGTATGTGCGGTTACTGCCACTGCGTGGCATCATGTCTGCCGAAGTCGGTTTCACACCGATGTGTTGCAGATACATCTCGCTCAATATCTCTTTGCTTGTCATGATAAGGAAATTACTTAACAGAATTTATAAAATCGGGTTGTGGCTATCGTTAAAAAATAAAGTCAAGGGAGTTCGATTCAAAAGTGGAGTGTTGCAAATGATTAAAACTCACTTGTAAAGTGGAATTTGATTGACGGGAAATCTTGTTGTGCCATTTGCAGTACATACGATGAGTCGGCCATGAAAACGTCACGACCTTCAATATCAAGTGCCATGAATTGGTGTTTGCGCCGTTTGAAGGCTTGCAGTGCTTCCTCGTCATCGCTCTCGATCCAACAAGCCTTGTACAGGCTCAATGGTTCCCAACGGCATTGTGCTCCATATTCATGTAATAATCGATATTGTATGACCTCAAATTGCAGTTGACCGACAGTGCCGATAATCTTGCGACCGTTGAACTGATTGACAAACATTTGAGCAACACCTTCGTCCATGAGTTGTTCGATGCCGCGTTGTAACTGTTTCGCCTTCATCGGATCGGCATTCTCTATATACTTGAACATCTCGGGTGAGAAACTGGGCAAGCCGTGGAAGTGTAATTGCTCACCCTCGGTGAGAGTGTCACCGATCTTGAATATGCCATTATCGGGCAATCCCACGATGTCGCCGGGATAAACCTCATCAATAATCTCTTTCTTCTGGGCCATGAAAGCGGTGGGAGCCGAAAAACGATAACTCTTGCCACTGCGCACATGATAGTAATTCTCACCGCGATGGAACACCCCACTACACACCTTAACAAAGGCGATACAACTGCGGTGATTGGGATCCATGTTAGCGTGAATTTTGAAGACAAAACCGGTGAATTTCTCTTCGGTCGGCTCCACAACACGCTCTGTTGCCTCAACGTGGCGCGGTGAGGGCGCAATGCGCACAAATGTGTCAAGCAACTCTTTTACGCCGAATGTGTTAAGTGCACTCCCGAAGAAGACCGGTGCGACTCGTCCCGCCAAGTACTCATTGACTTCAAATTCAGGATAAACACCGTCGATCAATTCAATGTCTGCCCTCAATTGCGCGGCATCTCGCGACCCTATAACTTCGTCAATTTGTGCATCATTAATGTCATCAATCTCCACGCGCTCGGTAACGTGCTGTTTGTCGGGGGTGAATAAGTCAATACCTCTTTCATAAATATTATACACGCCCTTGAAACTTGCACCGATATTAATGGGCCATGTGAGAGGACGAACTTCAATCTTCAACTCGCTCTCCAACTCGTCCATAATCTCAAAAGGATCGCGCCCCTCGCGATCTAACTTGTTGACAAAGATGATAACCGGGGTATTGCGCATGCGGCACACCTCCATGAGTTTGCGCGTTTGTGTCTCAACACCTTTAGCGACATCAACAACGATAATCACACTGTCGACGGCAGTGAGCGTGCGATAGGTGTCTTCGGCAAAATCTTGGTGACCCGGTGTATCAAGTATATTAATCTTATAATCACCATAGTTAAAGCCCATGACACTGGTCGCCACCGAGATACCACGTTGCTTCTCAATTTCCATCCAATCGCTGGTGGCGGTTTTCTTAATCTTATTGCTCTTGACAGCACCGGCAACATGAATAGCCCCACCGAAGAGAAGCAACTTCTCGGTTAGCGTTGTCTTGCCGGCATCGGGGTGCGATATGATTGCAAACGTGCGTCGCCTGCTAATTTCATTTTCGAGAGAAGACATTCAGTAATATGTGTTATTGACAATAAAAATTTGATGCCTGTTACAGACATCTTTGCAAAATTACTCAAAATATTGCAATCATCACTATTGTTTACGAAAATTTATGACTTACTTTTACTATGATTACTTGCCGTCAATAAATTTGCAGTACATGTTTTGTTTTAGTAACTTTGTGGCATGAATACTGATAAACCCACTTACTTACTCAACTCGTTCTCATTGCAGATGATAGTTCCACCTGCTACAGTGACGGTTATAGAGGTTAACGAGTTGCCCGACGGTTTGACAAGTGCAATAGGTCATGCCGACACGGCACAATTGCTCAACGTGCAATGCAACAGGGTGGAGGTGCACCTCGACAAAGGTGACGTGGCTTATGTGGCTCAACTCATTAGCGGACGATTGCCCGAGGGTACGACACAATTACCCGACAATGCACGCTTCAGATACCTGAAAGTGAAAATCGAGTGACGGTTTTTTACTTTCAGATGGTTAAAGTGGTACTTTAATTATTTAAGTCTAAACGACCTATTAACAAGCCGTTATAATATTTATCTTTATTAATGTTTTTCCTGTTCTTAATATTGCCATTAGTTGCGCAAGTGTATTTGACTTGGCATCTTTATAACATTGTGCCTCTACCGATTTGGGGTAAGGTCGTGACTGCTGTATTGGCTACGCTGTGTTTCTTGTCGTTGTTTATACAACTGTTTGCCCGTGAGGCATTGCCTTACCGATTGTCGGTAGCACTCTATAATGTAGGGTCCTTTTGGTTGTTGATATTATTATATGGCACGATGTTGTTTCTTGTCCTTGACATTTGTCGTTTACCGGGATTGATACCTCGATCATTGCTTGTTAACAGTGTTGTCGGGACATCGCTTATAGTCGCTTTTTTGGGTGGTTTGTTGTCTTACGGCGGTTGGCGATACCATAACAAGGAGCGCGTAGAGTTGTCTCTTCATTCAGCCAAAACTTTGGAAAGACCGTTGCGAGTGGTGCTGTTGAGCGACTTGCACCTCGGTTATCACAACCGCCATGCCGAGTTGGAAAGGTGGGTAAAGATGATCAATGACGAGAAACCCGACCTCGTGCTAATCGCCGGTGATATAATCGACAATAGCGTGAAACCCTTGATTGAAGATAAAATGGCACCTGTCTTGCGCGGTATTGAGGCACCTGTTTACAGTTGCTTGGGTAATCACGAATACTTCGCTTCAACGTCGGCTGCAGCACAATTTTTCAGGGACGCCGACATCAATCTCCTCATTGATGACTGTGTGACATTGTGTGGGGTGACAGTCATCGGACGCGATGACCGAACAAACCGCGATCGAGCCGGATTGCCCTCGTTGGTTGCGAGAGCCGATACCACCAAATACACTATTTTGCTCAATCACCAGCCTTGCCACCTTGAACAAGCACAACGGTGTGGCATAGACTTCGAGTTTTGCGGTCACACCCATAGGGGGCAGGTATGGCCCATCAGTTGGATAACCGACCGCATCTTTGAAGTTTCACACGGCTTCAAACAAAAAGGCAATACTGCAATTTATGTCTCATCGGGGTTGGGCATTTGGGGACCGCGTGCTCGCATAGGCACAGTGTCGGAATATGTCGTAGTTACGATTGAATCATGATAGAACAACGTGATAACAAGTGGGTTCACACCACACAAATTGAAGTTCGCGACTACGAGTTGGATAGTGAGGGTATCGTGAACAATGCTATTTACTTGCACTATTTGGAACATGCGAGACACCTGTTCTGTATTGAAGCCGGACTGTCTTTCGCAGCAATGCGCGAGCGTGAAATGATGCCGGTGGTGTCGAGACTCGAAGTCGATTATCGCATACCGTTGACAAGCGGTGACACTGCTCATTGCGAATTGTGGGTAACACGTCGCGGACCGCGTTTCATTTTCAACCAAATTATCTATAATGACCGCGGAGAAGTTTCGGTACAAGCACGTGTTATCATCGTGACTTTATTGAAAGGGAAACTGTCACGAGGCGATGAACTGGTCGAGGTTTTTGCAAAATTTTTAAGTGATGCTCAATGATAGAAAATGAGTTGATATACCAAATGGCATTTGCCGATATTGACGGTCTGACGTTACAATTGGGCAAGCAGTTGTTGGAGGTCGTCGGTGATGAGCGAACGTTCTTCGAGATGAGTGAACGTGATTTGGTGTCACTTGTGGGCAAGAGTAGTCGTCTCTTAACTCGAGAAACTCGCGACGCGAGTTTGAAGCGAGCCGAAAAGGAATTGGAGTTTATCGCTGCTACCGACAAACTCACAACAGTTTATCATACTTCACCTTGTTATCCGCGTCGTTTGCTCGAAGTTGACGACGCGCCCATGATGTTGTATGCTATCGGTGACTGTGACATGAATGCGCCTCATGTGGTAAGCATTGTCGGGACTCGTCATGCCACAGCCGGCGGTGTGAAGTTTTGTGATAGTTTTGTTGCCGAGTTAATCGAGTTGGTTCCCGACGTGATTGTTGTGAGTGGACTTGCCTACGGCATTGACATTGCCGGTCATCGCGCAGCGGTAAATCACGGAGCGCGCACTATTGCCGTCATGGCACGAGGACTCAATCGCATCTATCCTGCTGTGCATCGCCGTGATGCAATTGAAATAATCAATCACAACGGTTTGTTACTCACCGAGTATATGACAGGTGATGAGATGCATAGGAGTAATTTCTTGGCTCGAAATCGCATCATTGCAGCGTTGAGCGATTGTACAATAGTGGTCGAATCGGCTTCACACGGCGGTTCGCTCGTGACAGCGTCATTAGCGACAAGTTACAATAGGGACGTGATGGCTGTTCCCGGGCGTGTAAACGATGAGTTCTCACGAGGTTGTAATAAGTTGATAGCCACCAATAGGGCTGCGTTACTCACCGATGCAGAGCAATTTGTAACCGCTATGGGCTGGGAGAGTGTCAACCGAAAATCTCAAGGCAAACGGCGATCGTTATTCGTCGAACTGACCGAACAGGAACAATCGGTTGTCAATTATCTTAAGAGTTGTGAAGAACCTCGACGAGCCGACACTATAGCGTCACACCTCAACTTACCGGTATATCAAGTTATGAGTATGCTTGTCGAATTGGACTTCAAGGGCATCGTGTCCACAATGCCCGGAGGACGATATTCGGTATTTTGACGGGGTTTGCTTGTCGTTGAAAGTGAAATGATAAATCACCGGGCAACCAATCAAATGATTGATTATCCGGTGATTTATCATTTCAGAGCCGCACGCGGTTCAACTTTATTTCAAGACAGTGGCTTTAATAATGCGGACATCATTAACCGGACGGTCGGCTCGACCGGTGGCGACATTTTGAATTTTATCCACCACATCAAGCCCTTCAAGGACTTCGCCGAATACCGTGTATTGGTTGTCAAGGTGCGGTGCACCACCAACTGTGGTATAGGCGGCACGTTGCTCGGCTGTGAGTGCGACAGGATTTGCGGCATACTCAGCCTCGGTAGCATTAATCAACTCGTTTTGAAGTGCGTCGAGAGCATTCTTGTCTTGGGCTTGATACAAGCGATTAATCTCATCACGACGTGCGCTTGCCATGCGACTGAAAATAGCCTGTTTCGCCGAATATTCCAACTGTTGTTGAATACCCGCAACTTCGCCCTCACCGTACACCTTGCCGGTAACGATGTAGAATTGTGAACCACTGCTGCGACGCTCGGGATTGACTTGGTCGCCGGTGCGTGCCGCCGCCAATGCTCCGTGCTTGTGGAAGTGAGTCGGATAGACAATCTCTGCTTCAATAGTATAATCGGGGCCGCCACTGCCCAATTGCACATCGGTAGTAGCCGTCTTGCTGTCAGGGTCACCCGTTTGTATCATGAAGTCCTTTATAACACGATGAAACAGGACACCATCGTAATAGCCTTCGCCGACGAGTTTCAAGAAGTTGTCACGATGTTTGGGCGTGTCGTTATATAGCATGACAACGATATCACCCATTGAAGTTTCCAATTTGACACGAGGATTGCTGTTATTATTCACGTCTTTTGAAGTTGATTGTTGCTCGGCAGCAGTAGCGTCATTACCTGTCATTGAACATGATGCGGCTGCAATAATCACTGCGAGTAACGAGATTAATAAGTTTTTTTTCATTGTTCTGTCAATTGAAGAAGTTAAATTCCTACGGGATATAACCGCTTGTATATACGCCTGAAATTGTCATCGTGAGCGACAAGTTCAGTGGCACGTTCCTTGTAGTCATCGCCCCAAATTGAGGCTATCAGTCCCGGCAGGTAAGCGCGGTCACGATCCTTGATAATGGCTGCCTTGACAAGTAGATCAATCGAGTTGGCATACTTGTCGGCATCAATTGCATTAAGGTAACGGGCGGTGCTGACGACGAACTGACCGCTATGATCCACCTTTATGATATTATCAATCAGTTGCGGTAACACAACATCGATATTGTCAATGTTGTTGGCTATATACTCATAGGTGAGCAGACCTGAGGTGTCGCCATCTAATTGTTGTTTCAGATTCTTATCCATAAACATAAATACAAAATCATGAATGTGGCGACAAAGGTACAAAAAAAATGCGAATTACATCAATTTATAGCGACGAATACATATGATGACACGCAATTCATGGTGTTCGACAAAGTGACCCCGGCAAGAATTAAGTAGCATGGTAACAAAATCAAGGGGGAATTGGTTGGCAATTTCCCCCTCGATTAAAATTAAGTGGAATGATTTTCTATCCGAGGAAACCGAGCAAAACGCCGGCTGCGACAGCACTTCCGATAACACCCGCAACGTTAGGACCCATTGCATGCATGAGCAAATAGTTGCTCGGATCGGCTTTCAACCCCTGGTCATTGCTGATACGGGCTGCCATGGGGACAGCACTCACACCCGCGTTACCGATCAACGGGTTCAACTTCTTGTGCTTGGGCAATATCAAGTTGAAAATCTTAACAAACAGTACACCCGAACAAGTCGCAATCACAAATGCCAAGAAACCGAGGAAGAAAATAAAGATTGTCTCTTTGGTGAGGAATTGGCTGGCTTGGGTGCTTGCACCGACAGTCATTCCCAAAATTATTGTCACCATGTCGGTCATCGCATTGCTTGCTGTATTGGCAAGACGCTTGGTAACTCCACTTTCACGCAACAAGTTGCCGAAGAATAACATACCCAATAGGGGCAGACCCGACGGAACAACAAAGCAAGTGAGAATTAAACCGAAAATCGGGAACAAAATCTTTTCGTTTTGCGACACTTTGCGAGCGGGCTTCATGCGAATAAGACGCTCCTTTTTTGTGGTTAGCAATCGCATGATGGGCGGTTGGATAACAGGAACCAGTGCCATGTAAGAATAAGCACTCACTGCTATCGCACCCATCAAGTTAGGTGCTAATTTTGATGATAAGAAGATAGCCGTAGGACCGTCGGCTCCACCGATAATTGCAATAGCACCTGCTTGATCGGGCAAGAACCCGATTTGCAGTGCAATCATGTAGGCACCGAATATACCGAACTGTGCGGCAGCACCCACAAGTAGCAACTTGGGATTGGCTATGAGCGACGAGAAATCGGTCATGGCACCGATGCCCAAGAAAATCAGTGGTGGGTACCAACCCAATCTCACACCTTGATACAATATATTCAGTACCGAACCTTCCTCATAGATGCCGATTTCGTTACCGGGTTGGAAAGGAATATTTCCTATCAAGATACCGAAACCAATCGGAACCAACAACATGGGCTCGAAATCGTGTTTGATAGCGAGGTATATGAAGAACAAGCCTACACACAGCATTATAATGTTGGTGTAATCCACATTATAAAAGCCGGTGAAATGCCAGAACTCAATGAGGTTGCTCGTCAGGAAACTCTCAAGCAGTATCATAGTAACTTGTCTGTAAAATGTTTATTAAGCAATTACCATGATTGTCGTGCCCTCGAGCACACTCTCGTCCTTTGCCACATCAATGCTTTTGACAACACCGTCCTTGCCGGCATGAATCTCGTTGCCCATCTTCATCGCTTCAAGAATGCACACCACATCATCGGCTTTGACTGTGTCACCTACCTTAACGTGGAACTCCTTGATGACACCGGGCAGGGGAGAGGTGATTACATAATCACCTGCTGCAGCGGCAGCCTTTTTGGG
>CALDIF010000050.1 GCA_937901905.1 uncultured Porphyromonadaceae bacterium
CGCTCAAAGCCGGAAACCGTGAAGTTGTAGTCACCCTCCGGCAGGATGATGAATTCCTGCCCGTCGTTCTCGATGGTGTCGTTCCAGTCCATCCCCACATTGTTTGCCATATTGTCAGCCATGATGCTCGTCCTCCTTTATCCTTTCGCATGGCGGTTCTGCTCGATGATTGCCGTGATTTGCTCCCAGTATTTGGCAACATAGCCAAAGAAAAAATCCGGGCTGTAGTCCTCAAAAGGGATATCCGCTTCGGCTCTGCCGCGAGCCTTCAAGACTTGCCGCAGTTCCTCTTCCTTCACGCCTTTCTCGTCAAGCAATCCCCGCAGAATATCGGCGACGCTCTCATCCTCCGGCGCAACTTCCTGCGAAGGAGTTGGCTGAGTCGTTGGCTGCGCTTGCGGAGTAGGAGTGGATTTGGGCTGTGACTCCTGCTTCGGCGCGGATTGCCCCGGCGAGAAGATGTGGGCGATGTGCTTGTAGTCCAGTTCCAGCACTTCCGGGAGTTGCACACGATTTTTGGCATCCCACGCCGGATGGTGGCTGGTGTACATGACCCGCTTGCCGCCTTGGGCTTTCTTGGCGTTGCTCTCCGAAGTGACGATGTAGGTCTGGTAATTGCAGAAGAGCAGGAGGTCGCACCATTCCTTGAGGAGCGGAGCCACTTGCTTGGAGAGCTTCATCTCCCAGCGGTCGTATGCGCCCATCTCGTCCGGCTGCTCGAATTTCCGCATCTTGGCGTGCGCCGTGACCACCACATGGATTCCGCTGGCCAGCACCGTATCGAATGCGCCGAGGAGACGGGCAAATTCCTCGCCCAAGTAGGTGTAGCCCTTTCCGTAACCAAAGGACTCAATGCTGTTCTGCTTGTATTTGTTGCAAAGATAGGTCGTGACCAGCTGCTCCGCCCAGTCCGCCGTATCGAGGACGAGGGTCTTGCATACATCTTTGGTCGCCGCCACTTCCTTGACGATGCCGAGAAGTTCCTCCCAGGACTGCGGCTTGTCGATGCGGCGCACATCCATGTGAGCCGTGCCTCCCTCGGTGTCGATGAACAGCGGGTCGGGGAAACAGGCGGCAAGGCTGGACTTGCCGATGCCCTCCGAGCCGTAGATGACCACCTTTTGCGGACGGGCAATCTTGCCCTTTACGATGTTCAACATAAAACATCCCTCCTATTTGAGTGAGCAGGAGTAGTCCTGCACAATAGAGCAACCCGGCACATTCTCCCCGGCTTTGAGGAGCTTCTTGACTTCCGCTTTTGCCACTTCCGGCGCAGGGGTACGGTAGCAATCCGTGTGCTTGTGACGCTTGAGCCAGCGGATGGCTTTTTCGGCATCGGATACCTCCACATGGGAGTTTTGGCGATAGTTGAATGTCGCCACTCCGAGGTCGGTCTTTTTGCCGCCGCATTCCCGGTCAAGCACCTTCATCAGGCGGTTTTCCTTCAAATCCAACGACAGACGACGATCCTTGAGCCGTGCTTCCTCGTCCTTCAGAGCCGCTGCCTCGGCGCGGATGTTCAGCACCAACTTGGCGAGATACTCCAAAATGGACTGACGCTCCATCTTGAGCGCATCAATCTGCTCAAAGATGGCATCCGCATCGCAGAGGATTTCCCCGGTTTCGGGGTCGAAGTCAATCTGATCGGCGAGCCGCTGGATTTCGGCGTTGATTTCATACAACTTCACAAGCGTCAGCCTCCCTCTTCTCGAAGATGGACACCTCGTCCACGGAATCTCCCGGCACGAGAATGGTCAAGCGGACGGGAGAGCCGAGCAGGAAGCGGAGCAGACGCTCCCGTACCGTCAACTGACGAACGGCAAGCACACCGCTGTCCTTGCACTCCTTGGAGACCGTGATATTTAGCGTGTGTTTCATAGACAAAACCCCTTTCCGAGAGGAGGCAGTATTGAGAATTGCCGGCGGCGAGTCGCCGAAAAATCTCCTCTCATGTTCCAGTCAAAGGATTTTTGTATTTTTTAACCTGACGGCAAAATTTTTTTGTAAATAATTTTGTCTGCATTTTTTATCGGCAACCAGTTATAAACTACATAGCCGTTTCTCGCACCTTCTGTAAAATATTTCCGCCTGTACTCGCCTAAAGTTCGTCCTAACCTTTCGCCGCTGTCCAATAAAAAAATTTGCGCCCATAAATCCATTAAACCATTCGGCGCGGGTGTTCCCGTGAGTTCGACAATTCTTTTTATCAGCGGTCGAATTTTTTTCAACGCTTTAAATCTTTTTGACGCAGGATTTTTAAGAAGATGTATTC
The DNA here is from genome assembly GCA_937901905.1 of uncultured Porphyromonadaceae bacterium. Taxonomy (GTDB): domain Bacteria; phylum Bacteroidota; class Bacteroidia; order Bacteroidales; family Muribaculaceae; genus Sodaliphilus. The sequence goes on from CALDIF010000050.1 coordinate 2,273, forward strand.
ATAAAAAAGTTGTGATATAATTTTCTATTATGAGACAAAAATATTTAACAGATTTAAGTGATGAACAATGGGCGATAATTGCACCATTGTTTAAAGGTATGAGAAACAGAAAATGGGACAAACGCGAACTTGTTAATGCGGTCTTATATTTGGTAGATAACGGCTGCAAATGGCGAAATTTGCCTCACGATTTTCCTCCTTATTCGACAGTCCACAGTTTCTATCGCCGTGCAAGAATTAGTGGACTTTGGGATAAAATTTTACAACATTTGGTGGAGGTGACCCGAAAGAGAGCAGAACGAAATCCAAATCCTACTTATGCCATCATCGATTCACAGTCTATTAATACTGCATATGCAAGCGAGCAAGTTGGTTTTGACGGTGGAAAAAAAACAAAGGACATAAACGTCATATCTTAACTGATTCTATGGGTAATATTTTGGCTGTCAAAGTTCACCGTGCCAATCTTCACGACACTAAAGCAGGGATTTTTCCTGCAGTTGCGGCTTATCGCTTGTATCCAACAATCAAAGCATTTTGTGCAGATGCAGGGTATCGCAAAACATTTGTCGCCAAAGTTGAAACTATTTTGGCTTTGAGAGTTGATATATCAGCAAAGATAAAGCCTGTTGGTTTTAACGTTATACCAAAACGCTGGGTAGTGGAAAGAACATTTGCCTGGTTAGGTAATTCGCGTCGCCTTAATAAAGACTTGGAGAAAACAGTTGCTTCCCAAGAGGCTATCATTAAAATTTCGCATTTCCATACCTTACTCAAACGCTTATGAATACATCTTCTTATTCTTGCAATTCGCCAAAATTTTCCGAACACACAATGATTTGACAAATACAAAAAAAGGTGAATGCTTGACATAATCTTCATTCCTCAATATCTCGAAGACCTTTTTGTTATTTACTCCCATAAAATCATAATATGCTGCCACTTCCGCATTCAGATAATCTATGCAGCTGTCGCGCAGCGGCTCCAGATTCAATTCGGTCCTTATATTTCTATCGATAAAGCGAAAAGTCAGATTATATTCAGCCCCTCTGAATTCTCCAAGTCTTTCGATATTCTCGGTTCTGCTGCTCCGATATGGTTTAAAGGAGTTGCAATAACGTGGAAAAAATTCGGCATATTGTGTATCGTTGTAAAACAATGATGGGAGATAATAGTCGGTAGTCCCGTTGTTATGGTAAGTTATGATCAAATAGGCATCCTTGTCTTCCATTTCAACGGAGAATTCTATGGAAATGTCTTTGCCATTGAGACATAGACCGTGCATCGCGAGAATGATAATAAGAATCAAGTGTTTCATTCGCATATTTAGGAATCTAAAACCTTCGTGAGAAATACCAACTCATATTAAAAAAGGCATAACTGCCGAATACTTCACTAC
>CALDIF010000051.1 GCA_937901905.1 uncultured Porphyromonadaceae bacterium
ATATCTCGTTCGTATCTTCTTCAAAAAAAATACTTCTTTGGTTTTGAAGCCAAGCGTTATCAACATCGACTCGTGTCACCTCGTCTGCTCAGTCCGAATTATTGCTACTGTGTAATATTTGGAATCAACAAGGACTTTCCCTTGTTACTCTTGTACTACGTTGTTGCTATTGAAAATCTTTCAATGATCTCGTTTTTTACCGCAAAAAGTTCCTGACCTCCCGTGGGGGAGGCCCACCCCTCATTTGCGAGTGCAAAGGTATAACGTTTTTTTGACATGACAAAATTTTTCACACTTTTTTCTCAAAAATTTTCGATTTTTCTCGAAAAAACACCGAAAATCACGTAAATCGATGTAAACCATATCGACCGAAGGGCGACCCGGCTGCCGACGTACGGCACGAGCAGATGGGTCGGCTTTCAGCCGACTTCACCCCCATTCACCCTGCCCACGGTGTCGCTGCGCTCCACCGCGGGTTACACAGATTGCTCGACCGCCGGTCGAGACGATGTAGCCGACAACTATGGATAGTGATGAAGTTCCTCTACGAGGCACTTCTTCTGCCGTGTCGACCGGACCAAGCGGCGTGGGTCTACGACCCACTTGCATGGTCTTTCGAACAACATCGGCTCTACGAGCCGATTGACCTCTCCGAGGTCATCACAGCGAGCCCATGGTATATCACGTCTATCTCTCGTCAATGCGCGTAAATCTGTAATTCGTGAAATTCGTAGTTTTGTTATCAGTCGGACAAGGCAGATGTGAACTACATTATTCACAGTTCGACCACATTATTATATATAACAGGTTGCAGTCATCCCAATTGGCGACAGGACACAATTATGTCACTTTATCAGCACACGGCACAACAAAGACGGTGGTAAATATAAAGGTCTCGCCTTTACCACCGTCTTGTAACCGGTTTTAGGACTTTTACTCTAACAGGCTCTGAAATGCTGAGGTAAGCACCGCCTCTATCACGCTTTCGTCGAGACCAGGCAAGCCCTCGATGCGATTACTCGTACCGTCGAGTTTGGTAAAGATGAGTGTAGGTACCGCCTTAATTTCATTTGCTTCGGCCTCTGCCCGATTGTCGTCGATGTCGACACGTCGCACGGCAACGCGACCCTCAAACTTCTTCTCGACGCGCTCGAGTATTGGGGCGAGGACACGGCAGGGACCGCACCACGAGGCAGTAAAGTCGGTCACTGTGGGCAGTCGGTCGATAGCGACTTCTTTCTTGCACTTGGCACACTTGAGGCTATCGGGGCGCTCACAAGCCGCTGTCGGCTCTTGCTTACAGCAGGACTTCTTCTCTTGAGCGGCGACGCTGATGGTCATCAACGCCATCAACATAATGGCAAAAATCTTCTTCATATTCTTGATAGTGTAAAACGGCTAAGACCGTGGATAAAAGAGAATGGCAATTAATACAAGATGTTGCAAACGCGATTACTTGATGATGTAAGTCAGTGTGCCTATGCCCTCGGTAGTGGTATTGTTAGGCACGCGGAAACGTGACTTGCGAGCCAGTTCGAGACACTTATTTTTGGTGCGCGCGTCACCGTAAGCCTCGCCCGAGCCTCCTGTAACCTTTGCCTCGGTGACATTGCCACGCGTGTTGACATGGACTTGCACCACCACACGTCCCGAGCACGGCACGGGCGCGGTGGGGAAATACTCGAGTGTGTAGCCGTTGAGTCCGCCTATGCTCGGTCGTCCCGACACGGCACCGGTGTCGCCGTTGCCGTCGGGCTGACCCTGCTTACCGCTACCCTTACCCTGTGTAGACTGGGAGAAAGCGCCTTTCACCTTGTTGTCGGTTGCCGCCTCTCGGGCACGACGTTCTTTCTCCGCCTTATCGTCCTCTTTCTTACGGTCGACGGCAGGTCCTGTCTTCTTGTCGGTCTTGGGTTGTTCCTTGACTTTCATGGGCGAAGGTTTATCGGACGCGACGAGAGGCTTCGGGTTACGCACTGCCTCGCCGTTATCCTCGAGGTTGTCACCCTCAACGGCAGGTTGCGGCTCGACAAGTTGCTCGACATCGGCAGGATTTTCGTTACTCATGTCTCCGTCGGCGGGCTCTACCGTATTACCGAGCATGACATACTCGCCACCGAACATGATGCTGTCTTGCAGCAACTCGGTTTCCACCATGTCTTTTGGGGGATACTCATAGTGCAGCCACGAGTTCAGCATCAGCAGCACAGTGCCGATGGTGAGCAGCAAGGTTAGCAGCAACGAAACGGAGACGTTGCGACGATCTTCCGAGCGGTTCATTGTTGTTGTGTTGTCGCCGCCGGTGCGGCGGGTTGGTAATCGCTGTTGCTTGCAGGCTTGGTGGCAAGCACGATTTTGATGCCGTGACGCGAACCCTTGTCGAGCACATCGACAATGCTGCGATAAGGCACTGTCTCATCGGCATACACAGCCACAAATTGCGATGGGTCACTTTGATGCAGTGTAGCCATGAAAGGCTCGAGAGCCTCGGGTGGCAACGGTTGCAGGTCACCCTCGTTGATGCTGTCGCCACGGGTCGAGAACATATTCAGTTCCTTGTCGATGTAGATGCGCGTAGTGGGCTTGAGGGCAGTTTGCTGACTGCTCTGCGGCAAGTTCACCTCTAAGGCTGAGGGGAACACGAACGTGCTCGTAACCATGAAGAAGATGAGCAGCAGGAAGATAACATCGGTCATCGATGCCATGCTGAACATCGCTTGAGTGTTATGTTGACGTTTAAGAGCCATATTCTATGGTTTTTTGGCTATCGCCGTTGGTTAGAGGTTAGCGTCATAGGCTCATCACCCCTCCTGCGAGGGAGATGGGCGAAACCCATACGCCGTTATTGAGCCGGCTCGTTGAGCAGATCCATAAACTCCATCGTCTTGCCCTCTAACTTGTTCATCACCTTACCGACGCGACTGGTGAGGTAGTTATAGGCAAACAGTGCGATGATACCCACGATGAGACCGCCTACGGTAGTGACGAGAGCCTCGTAAATACCACCGGCGAGGATTGATACATTGCTGTTAGCACCGGCGCTTGCCAATTGGAAGAAAGCCTGCACCATACCGGTCACGGTGCCGAGGAAACCGATCATCGGAGCACCGGCTGCCGTAGTTGCCAACCATGTAAAGCCTTTCTCAAGTTTGGCAATCTCCATGTTACCGACATTCTCTATCGCGACAAGCACGTCGTTCATCGGACGCCCGATGCGACTGACACCCTTTTCGATCATGCGTGCCGAGGGCGAGTCGGTCGACTTGCACAACTCGAGCGCGCGGTCTATCTCGCCGTTGTGGATAAAATTCTTGATACGCTCCATGAACACGCCGTCCTCGCGCGACGCTCCGCGTATCGCGAGCAGACGCTCAAAGAAGATGTAAATACTCACCACCGCTAACAGTGCCAACGGTATCATGAGCCACCCACCTGCCATGGTGAGATCCCACACCGACAACTCTTTCACCACCGGCGCGGCGGCTGCCGGCGCGGCGGCAACGTTGGTATCGGTAGCCACGACTGACGCGGTGTCGGCGAGAGCGCTTGCCACGGTATCGACAACGCCCGGTGTTTGCGCAAGGATTGTACTGATAAATGCCATTAGTTTGTTGTATTTATAACGTTATTATTAAGTTCGTCAAGAGTGTCGGCAAGCGATGTTTCACCGGCTCGGTTCAAGACATTCGAGATAAGCCGCAACCGTGTTTTCCAAGCCCAAGTAGAGAGCGTCGCTGATTAGGGCATGACCGATAGAAACCTCATCGAGATAGGGCATTTGCGCGACAAAAAAGCGCAAATTGTCGAGGTTGAGGTCATGACCGGCATTAACCCCCAATCCCACCTCATGAGCCACACGAGCCGCCACAACATAGGGAGCGACAGCCTCGTCACGACGACCGGCGGCGAATTGCTCGGCAAAGGGGCCGGTATAAAGTTCGACACGGTCGGCACCCACGCGCGCCGCCTCGCGAATATTGTCGGGATTGGTGTCGATGAAGATGCTGACCCGAATTCCGGCTGCCTTGAGCGCAGCAACGACGGCTGTAAGGTGTTCGAAGTTTTCACGGACATTCCACCCGGCACAACTGGTGAGAACATCGGGCGCATCGGGCACGAGAGTGGCTTGCTCGGGACGCACCTCAACGAGGAGGTCGACAAACTCGGGCGTCGGATTACCCTCGATGTTAAACTCTGTCGTGAGCACTCGTCGTAGCCGATACACGTCATCACGACGAATGTGACGCTCGTCGGGGCGCGGATGCACGGTGATGCCATGCGCGCCGAAGCGCTCGCAGTCGAGAGCCACACGCACCGGGTCGGGCAAGTTGCCGCCGCGCGCGTTGCGCAGTGTCGCCACCTTGTTGATATTTACGCTCAATTGTGTCATCGGTCGGTGATGCGCGTGAGCATTATCCGACAAAATTTGCGTTGCAAAATTTGTTTTCGTAAATTTGCCGTGCCAACGCACTCTACAAGAGTGCAAAAGTAATTTGATTTCTCCAATAATAAAAGTAAAAAGCGGCAAAAATGCCCGAAAACGGCAATTTTTAAAAATTTTTGACACTATGAAGGTCGTGATATACGGTAATATAAACCTCGACGAACGTGCCGACGAGGTCAATACTCTCTATAAAGCCTTGAAAGCCCGTGGAGTGGAGGTACTCACAGGTGTAGATCCCTCGCGGGTCGACATGGTGATTAGCGTGGGAGGCGACGGCACGTTGCTGCACACGGCACGCTCGATCGTGGGCTGTGACACCCCCGTTGTGGGCATCAACGGCGGTCACCTCGGTTACCTCACGGCGGCATCGTTGAGCGCAGCAACAGCAATGGTTGATGCGCTCGCCGACGGCGACTATCGCATCGAACAGCGCACCACACTCACTGTTGAGAGCGACGCGCTGGACGAGCCGCTGCCGTTGGCACTGAACGAGGTGGCACTGCTGCGTCAAGACACATCGAGCGTAATTGAGATGGTGACGACCCTGCGAGGCGAACCGCTGAACACCTACGTGGGCGACGGCTTGGTCATCAGCACACCCACCGGCAGCACCGCCTATAACATGAGTGCCGGCGGTCCCATATTGGAGCCAACCACTCGTTGTATCGTACTGACGCCCGTGTCGCCCCACTCGTTGACGACACGTCCACTCGTGGTGAGCGACGACAGCGAGTTGCAAGTGACCACGCGTTCGCGTGCCAACCACTACCTCGTCAGCATCGACGGTGACAGCGTTGTGTTGCCTGCCGGCAGCACAGTCACAGTGCGCGTTTCGCCACACCGACTCAATCTCGTCATGCCACGCCATAACAACTTCGCATCGACCCTGCGTAACAAGTTACACTGGGGCGTGTAGTTTTCGCCTTTGCCTCCCGTAGTCTGTCCTCATGAGGGCTTGTAGCGAACAGACGTACGCGGGTATTTACGAGAAATGGAGGCAACTTGCACAGTCACAAGAAAAGTCTTAACTTTGCAAACTCAATCAAAGTAACATTATGAGAACGATAGCCAATATATTCATTATTTCAGCATTAGTGTGTTATACCTTTTTGCCGCTCTACGATGTTGCAATGAAAGGCTCAATCACCGGGTTTGCATTCTCGGCGGGTTTGATTTCGTCGGTTGACGGTTGGCGCAGCATCATGCTCTCGTTAGCACCGTACCTTGCCGGTTTTCTTGCTATCGTTTTTAACAGTTTGCACAACAAGCACTGGACCCGACTCGCCGTAGGCTGTCTCGTCATCGTGCTTGTTTTTTATTGGCAGGCATCACACTTCGAGGAAATCGGCTTGATGCACCTGCCCGAGGTCGCACCTGCCAACGACATGGGCGAGGGCTTTTCCATCACCGGTCTCGGAGCCGGCTTTTGGAGCGGCTTGGCACTGAGCGGAGCCGCGCTATTAACGACAATAGTAGAGATTTTCTACGGCAAAACCGACACATCGCCCTCTTGAGTTAAGCAAGGGAACATTAGGATATTTCCTCGAGGAGTCGTATTAAAACACGTTTTAACCATAGCCGTCGACCGCTCAACCGAGGGTGCAGACTGTGGGACATATCCTGTTAAACCATTGTTGAAAAAATCAATCCAATCGAAAAAAAATATGTCAAGTTATGTAATCACCGATGCACGCAAGGTAACCACCAAGCGTATGCTCGACATGAAACGCACGGGCGAGAAAATCGCCATGCTCACCAGTTATGACTTCACGATGGCAGGACTTGTTGATCGCGCCGGCATGGACGTCATACTCGTTGGTGACAGCGCAAGCAATGTCATGCAGGGTCATGCCACGACCGTGCCCATCACCCTCGACGAGATGATAGTGTACGGTCGCACCGTAGCGCGCGCTTGCAAGCGCGCATTCGTGTTGGTCGACATGCCCTTCGGCACCTATCAAGGCGATCCGATTGATGCTCAGCGCAACGCGGTGCGCATCATGCAAGAGACCGGAGCCGACGGAGTGAAGTTGGAAGGAGGTCGTCCCATCTTGGACAACGTGAAGATGATACTGCGTGCCGGCATACCGGTGTGCGCACATCTGGGCTTGACACCGCAGTCAATCAACCAATTCGGCAGTTATGTCACTCGCGCCACGGACGATGCCGAGGCTCGCACCTTGCTTGAAGACGCGCGCGCCCTCGCCGATGCCGGTTGTTTCATGCTCGTGTTAGAGAAAATCCCTTCCACACTGGCAGCCGAGGTGACTCGTGCCATCGACATTCCCACAATAGGCATAGGTGCCGGTCCCGACACCGACGGTCAAGTACTCGTTGCCCACGATATGTTAGGTCTCAACATGGGGTTCAAGCCCAAGTTCCTGCGCTTGTACGACCACATGGGAGAGCAGATGACCGAGAGTGTGGGTCACTACATCAGCGACGTTAAAACCGGCGCGTTCCCGACGCTCGACGAGAGTTACTAATGCCTTCTCGCGCGTCAATTCTCGAAAACGATGACGCGAACTTCTGCTATCCGTAGGTTACGCTGCGCTCCACCCACGGTTATCTATATTTCGCCCTCACGGGC
>CALDIF010000052.1 GCA_937901905.1 uncultured Porphyromonadaceae bacterium
CGGCGCAACGAGATGGCGGGCTACTCGCACTGCACGGCTGACATCCAGCTGATGCTGCGCCGCAACACGGCTTTCGACGACGCTCCGCCATTCAAGCTGCTTACGGCATCGGTACGCAAGGCTCTGGAACAAGACGAAAACAAAAAGGGTGAAGAACGCTGAGGCCACAAGAGGCTGCCCAGACATTCTTCACCCTTTGCCTATGCTATCGCTTGACTAAAAGCCCAGCACCCAGCCAACGAGGTAGAGCACGATAGGAATGGTCACAAAAGCTATTCCGATGAAGTCGATATATACTCCCGTCTTTATCATCTTTGTTATTGGAATGTATCCGCTGGCGTAGACGATGGCGTTGGGAGGCGTAGACACGGGGAGCATGAAGCCCAGCGACGACGACAAAGCCACTCCCACGGCCACAGGCACGGGGCTGTAGCCTGCCGAGATGGCAGCTCCGATGGCCAGCGGGCCTATCATGTTGGTGGCTGCCGTGTGCGAAGTAAGCTCGGAAAGGAGCAGTGCCATCACGCAGAACACGGCTACTAAGAGCACCTGCGGAGGATTGCCGCCCAGCATTGTGATGATTTGCTGGCCTACCCAGGCCGAAAGGCCGGTGCTGTACATCATTCCGCCCATAGCCAAACCGCCGCCGAAGAGCAGCAGTGTGCCCCACTCTATTCCACCTACGGCATCGCGCCAGGTGATGGTGGTCTTCGTAAAGTTCTTGTTAACGGGCAGGAAGAACAGCAGCAGCGCACCAACCATAGCCACTGCCGACTCGGGAAGTATCCGGTTATAGGACTTCAGGATTTCGCTGTCGGTGCCTGCCGTCATGCTGATAATACCCGGAGTAACCCACAAGACGACAGCCACGAGGAACGCGAAGAGCGTGTTCTTCTGGGCCAGAGTCCACTTTCCGAGTCCCCTCACCTTCTCTGCAATAAGCTCGCTGGCACCCTCGATGTGGTCAATATCAGCCGGAAACATTCGCCAAAGCACAACGTAGGCAATCACAAAGTAGCATACCATAGCCACAAAGCCCCACACCATCCACTGGAAAAAGCTGATATGGATGCTTGCCAACTCGTCTAAGAAGCCCAACATTATTATATTAGGCGGGGTTCCGATGGGCGTAAGCACACCACCGATGGAGCACGCATAGGCCGTCATAAGCATCAGGCCGGTGGCATATTTGTATGTGCGCAGGTTGATTTCCTTGCCCCTTGCTGCCATCATCTCGCGTATAGCTTCGAGCAATCCCAGTGCGATGGGGAACATCATGGCAGCCGTGGCGGTGTTGCTAATCCATCCCGAGCAGAACATACAGGCCAGACCTATGGCCAGGAAGATGCGCCTTGGAGAGTCGCCGACCCACTTCATCGACATAATCCCATAGGCAATGCGCTTGTCGAGGCCGTTCACCATCATAGCCTTGGCTATGACGAAGCCGCCCATAAACAGGAATATCATGGGATTGGCAAAGGCCGAGAAGGCATCCTTCATCTTAACAATGCCAAAAACGACACACAGCGTGGGGCCAATGAGCGACGTCACGGGTATTGGCACAGGCTCGGTAATCCACCAGAGGGCCACGAGCGTCATCACGGCAAGCAGGTTGTGGGCCGTTGGCGACAGCCCGGAGATGGGTGTCAGCCACACCAGCAGCGCACAAACAGGTCCGCAGATAGCTCCGATAACCCTGCGCCGGCGGTCAAATTTAGAATCCAGGTTTCCACTCTCGGGCTTCTGGGGTGAAGCTTTTTCGATCTTCTGATCTTCCATAAGGCTTTTGTTTAGGTGTCAAAAAATGTCAATACTGATGCAAATTTATATATTTTTTTTTGAAAATCACACTATATCCTCACACCTAAAATTAAAAAAAATATCAAGATTACATGAAAACAGATATAACATATAACAAGAGGCTAACATACAACAAGAGGCGAGCAACAGCGTGTAGCGACACTTCAAAGACGACCCACGTAATTCCCGAAAATCGCTTGAATACAGCATTAAACTGTGAGCAAGTAACTTGCTAAACTTAAATGACGTATTGACACTTTAGAATGAATATTTTGCCAATCACACAAAAATGCCTAAATTTGCGTTCACAAACCCGACACAAAAATACATCAGCAGCATGATGAAAACCTTCGTAACCATCGTTTTAATCACCTTGACGAGTTTGCTCTCGACGGCTCAAGAAGAGCCCGCCAACACGTTCGGTATCGACATTGACTTGATGTCACGTGGCGAACTGCGTCGTGGCGGTTTGCCGGCCGATGACGACGGGAACAGTGAGAGTAAGGCTGCATTTATCCTTGAGCGAACCCGCCTGGGTTTGAACTACGAGCGAGCAGTCCTGTCGGCTCGCGTGACAGCGCAACACTCGGCGGTGTGGGGACAAGCGGGAAAAGGCTCGTTGAACATCTACGAGGCATGGGCTCAACTGCGGTCGCGAAGCGGTTTTTTTGCTCGTGTGGGTCGTCAAGTGCTCAGTTACGACGACGAACGCATCATCGGTTCCAACGACTGGGCGATGGCAGCGTTGTCGCATGATGTGTTGAAGTTGGGATACGAGTACGGCGAACACCGCCTACACGTTCTCGGTGCCTACAACCAGAATGCCGAGAGTGTGAACGGCGGCACCGTGTACGTCAACGGCGACAAGCCCTATAAGACGATGGAACTCGCTTGGTACAACTTCGCCCCTGTTCGAGTGCCGTTAAGCGTCTCGTTGTTGTTCATGAACACCGGCATGCAAGGGTGGATTGACGACAAGTCACACGACTTCCTACAACAATTGTTCGGCTCCTATATCAAGTACAGTCCTCGGCAATGGAATGTCGAGGCATCGTTCTACTATCAAACCGGCAAAAACGAAAGCGGAATTCCCATCAGGGCATGGATGGCGAGTGCGAAGTGTTCCTACAATCCCTCTAACCGGTGGAAAATCGGTGTCGGATACGACCACTTGAGTGGGGACAAATATTTCGCCGTACCGCCGGCAGGTGCAATAGGGTTAACACGGCACTCGGTAATCCGCGGTTTCAGTCCGATATACGGTTCGCATCACAAGTTTTACGGAGCAATGGATTTTTTCTACCTCAGCACCTACGTCAACGGCTTCACACCGGGTTTGCAAAATCTCTATTTCGGAGCGACCTACAAGCCCCGTGACCGCGTTACGCTTGATGCCGCCTATCACTATTATGCCACAGCAACCGACATCACCGACCACAACGTCGGGCGAACGCTCGGACACAGCATTGAGGTTCAAGCCAAGTGGAATATCATTGATAACGTTGCCCTTTCGACCGGCTACACCTACATGCACGGCACCGAAGCAATGGAACGCCTCAAGCGCGTTGAGAAAGACCACAACTTGCACTGGGCGTGGGTGTCATTTACTGTAAATCCACGATTGTTCTACGTCAAACGGTAATTGCAGTGAACATCTCCGAACAACCTTTAAAGAACTTGTATTGCTCATGAACCAACGGCTGTCATCATTAGTGAAAAAGTTGCACAAACGAGCGGGATTGAGCCTGCTTATCGTTGTTGCCGCCATACTCATTGAGGCTATCTCGTTGTTGCAATACAACTATGCTCGCGACATACTCAATGAACAAGTGGAGCAGAATTCACTCCATTTACTCATCACTAAGGCGCTAGTCATCAAGGGGACACTCAACCAAAATGAGATTGCATTGAGTCACCACTTGTGGGATTTCAATCGCAACATCAATACTCCCGACTCGCTCTATAACGCCACCGAACGCTTGTTGCTTTCAAGTTCTAACGTCTTGGGGTGCGCGGTGGCATTCAGCCCCTATTATTACCCGGCGCACGGCAAGTTGTTTGAGCCTTACTCCTACCGTGACGGTGACGAAATTCGCCACATTCAACTCTCAAGCGACACCCACGACTACACGTCAATGGACTTCTACCGCAAGGCATTTGACGGCGACAGTGCGTTTTGGTCCGACCCCTATCACGATGACCTGTTAAAAGAGGATATCACGACCTATTCACTACCGGTCCGCGATGATAACAACGAGTTGATAGGGGTGTGCGGAATGGACTTGTCGTTGAGGTGGCTCGGCGACACCCTCAATGCACGCAGTTCTCACCCCTCATCATTTTGCTTGCTACTCACCGGTGACGGCAACCTCATCTCGGGTCCCGATGTTTCTCATGCGCGTTTCGCCGACATGGACAGGGCGGTGACAATGATAAACGACAGCACCGTCACACGCCAAGTAGGTGCAAGCGGTCGTGTTAAAGTAGTGGATTTCACCGGTAATGACGGCAGGAAGGGTTACATTTATCATTCTTTCATGCGAGGCAATCCTCACTGGCAGTTAGCCCTGGTGTGCTACGACGACGAGGTGTACGGTGAGTTGTACCGCATGCGACGGGTCGTGCTGTTGCTGATGTTGGCAGGCTTCGCTTTATTGGGATATATCCTGTACCGCTTCATGGCGAGCAACCGCAGCCTGCATGAGGAGAGTCTCGCACGCGAGCGCATCAACAGCGAGTTGCGAGTGGCACACGAGATACAGAGCGATATGTTGCCACGGGTTGCCGACAAGCGTGATGAGCTTGACCTTGCCGGAATGTTGATACCGGCAAAAGAGGTGGGCGGCGACTTGTACGACTACTTACTGCGTGATGAAAAATTGTTTTTCTGCATAGGTGACGTGAGTGGTAAGGGAGTGCCATCGGCACTGGTGATGGCGGTAACTCACTCGCTGTTTCGCAGCACCGTAACGCGCGAGAGCCACCCGGCGCGCATCATGCAGGCAATTAATGATGTGTCGTGCCGGCACAACGACAGCGGCATGTTCGTGACTTTCTTTATCGGTGTGCTCGACCTGCCCACCGGACGATTGCACTACTGCAATGCCGGGCATGACGCACCCATCTTATTCAACGGGAATGATGTACACACCCTTGATGTAACCGCCAATATTCCGCTGGGAGTTATAACTGACTTCAAGTACGAGAGTGGCGAACTGACGATGTCCCGGGGCACTACGCTGCTACTGTACACCGACGGTGTCACCGAGGCTAAAGACACCGCTCACCGTCAATACACCCTCACCCGACTGATAACGACAGTAGCCGATGCCGTTGATTGCAGTCCGGAGAATTTACTACACCACATCACATCAAGCGTGAATCACTTTGTGGGCAATGCCCCACAGAGTGATGACATCACGCTGATGGCAGTGCGCTACAACGGACATCAACGTCACTACTCGATTGAGCGCACTCTCACCATAACCGACAACCTGAATGAGTTGTCACGACTGCACGCAATGATTGAAGAGGTGTGCCGCGAGTCCGGCATTGAAGCCGGCATTGAAGGACAGTTGCGCCTTGCTCTTGAGGAAATTGTGGTGAACGTGATTAACTATGCCTACGCCGAGGGTGAGAAAGGCGAAATAGAAGTGTACGCCGGTGTCAGTGAAGGTCTCATCACGTGGAGAGTAACCGACAGTGGAGCCGCCTTTGCACCCACCGATGTCCCCGAAGCCGACATCACACTCGGTGTTGAAGACAGGGCAATAGGCGGATTGGGCATACACCTTGTCCGCCAACTCACCGACACGCTCAACTATGAACGCATCGATGGACACAACGTGACTACTATCGAGAAAAAACTGTGATTTTTTAACGCAAATACAAACTTATAAATCCACAATAAAGATGAAAACGACGATTAACGAGGTTAACGGCACACCGGTTGCCGTGCTGGAGGGTGAATTGGACACTGCGGCGGCTGCCGGAACCGAACAGGCACTGCAACCGCTCTTCGAAGCGGGCGACAAAAACATCGTGATTGACTGCGCTGCACTTGAATATATTTCGTCGAGTGGGCTGCGCATCTTGCTGTCACTGCTCAAGCGTTCACGTGCTGCCGGAGGCAGCGTGACACTGCGCGCCGTTAACGATGACATACTCAACGTGTTCAAGATGACCGGTTTTATCAATCTGTTCAACTTCGAGTGACTATTATGAAGACAACAGCACCACTGACCCGAGTGCAATACGAGTTGTATGCCGAGTGTGTCACTCACCCGGGAGAGAGTCTTTACAACCTGCCCTATTTGTACACACTTGACGGCAACCTCGACGGGCAACGGCTGCGCGATGCCATCGTCACCGCCGTGAACGCCCACCCCACCCTTTTCACTCGCATCGAGCTCGATGCCGACGGCGAGCCCTTGCAGTGTGTCGACCGCGACAATGAGCAGTGGGAACCCGACATTGAAGAGATTGCCGATATAGAAGCCGTCAAGCCTACACTAATAGTGCCGTTTGACATCATAGGCGGCCGGCTGTTTCACATCAGGTTGTTTCACGACAGCGAGCACTACTATCTGCTACTCGACATGCACCATGTCATCGCCGACGGAACCTCAATCAAGGTGATGCTTACCGACATTGACGCCGCCTACCGTGGAGAACAGTTACAAGCCGAGGCACTCACTATGACAGAGGTCGCTAATGATGAGCCACAGCGTCGGTCGGGAGAACTTTTCGAGGAGTGCAAGCGGTGGTATGCCGCGAACTTCGATTGCGGCGACACGTTCACACCGATACTCCCCGACCTCGACGACGAGTGCCGCGCCGAGGGCAACATGGCGCGTGTGCTTGATGTTGACATGGCTCGCGTTGACACTTACTGCAAGACGCGTGGCATATTCAGGAGCAACTTCTTCACCACAGCGTTCTCGCTCGTTCTCGCTCGATTTAACAACGGACACGAGTCGTTGTTCACAACCGTATATAACGGACGCTCCGACAAACGATTCTCCCACTCGGTGGGTATGACGGTCAAGACTATGCCGGTGTTCGCCCACTTTGACGACGAGACGACTGTGCTCGACTACTTGCGCGCCGCACAAGAACAGATGAGCGGATGCCGCAGTCACGACACCTACGCTTACAGTGACGCGATTGCCGACTTGAACTTGCAGTCCGACACGATGTTTGCGTGGCACGCAATGCTTTTTGCCGACGAACAACTGTGCGGTGCCCCAATGACCGCAACACGATTGTGTAACAGCACGCTCGGGGTGTCGCTATACATCAAGGCTTTTATATCGGGTGGCAAGTATCACATCAAAGCCGAGTATGACTCCGACAAATACAGCAGCGAACTCATTGCAAGTGTTTTGGAGAGTTACGAAGCGGCAGTGAACGGTTTTCTCACATGCGAGAAAGTGAGCGAGATTGACATCACAACCGGCTCGCAAATTGCCACATTGGACGCCTTCAACCGTTGTGATTGCGAGTACGATACCAACCAAACCGTCGTGTCGCTGTTGCGCCGACAGGCTGCTGCCACGCCCGACAACGTGGCTGTGGTGTACGGCGAGCGACGCTACACCTATCGCGAAGTGGACTCGCTGAGCGATCGCATCGCCGCCTACATTGCCGCACGCCGACTCACCGCCGGCGACACGGTCTCCATCATCATTCCGCGCTGCGAGTGGATGGCGATTGCCTCGATAGGCGTTATCAAAGCGGGCTGCGCTTATCAACCGCTCGACCCGTCATACCCCGCCGAACGACTTAACTTCATGATGAGTGATGCCGATGCCAAATTGCTCATTGCCGACCGCGACTTGCGTCACCTTGTTGACGAGTATGACGGTGACGTGTTGTACACCGACACACTCACTTCGTTGCCCGATGCGCCGTCGCCCGAACGTGCTATCACCCCCGATGATGTGTTCATACTGTTATACACCAGCGGCTCGACAGGTGTTCCCAAGGGTTGCCGTCTGTCCCACGGCAACCTCGTAGCGTTTATCAACTGGTACAAGCGTTATTACGACTTGCATGCGGGTCACGCCGTGGCGGCTTATGCCAGTTACGGTTTCGATGCCTGCATGATGGATATGTATCCCGGACTGAGTTGCGGTGCCACGATACATATCGTCCCCGAGGAGTTGAGGCTTGACCTCGTTGCCCTCAACGAGTACTTCGAGAACAACGGCATCACTCATGCCTTCATGACAACACAAGTGGGTTACCAGTTTGCGACGAGCATTGACAATCACTCCTTAATTCACCTGTCGACCGGAGGTGAAAAACTTGCGTCGTTGGCACCGCCACATGGCTACACCCTTCACAATGTCTACGGTCCCACCGAGTGTACCGTCTTCACCACCACCCACCCCGTCACAACCAAGCAAAAAGACATTCCCATCGGCAAGCCGTTGGACAACATGCGCCTGTACGTCGTTGACTCGCGAGGACGGCGACAACCGGTGGGAGCCACGGGCGAATTGTGGGTGAGCGGACCGCAAGTGAGTCTCGGTTACCTCAATCGTCCCGACAAGACAGCCGAGGTTTTTATCAACAACCCGTTTACCGATGTCGAAAAATATGCTCGCGTTTATCGCACGGGCGACATCGTGCGTTACCTGCCGTCGGGCGAACTTCAATTTGTAGGACGACGCGACGGACAAGTTAAGATACGCGGTTTCCGCATCGAGTTGAAAGAGGTCGAGGGTGTCATACGCGAATTTCCGGGCATCAAAGATGCAACCGTGCAGGCATTCGATGAAACGGGTGGAGGCAAGTTTATTGCCGCTTACGTCGTCGGCGACGACACGGTTGACATTGATGAGTTGAACGCATTTATTCTCGAGCGTAAACCGCCTTATATGGTACCGGCGGTCACGATGCAAATCGATGCTATCCCGTTGAACCAGAACATGAAGGTCAATCGTCGCGCACTGCCTGTGCCGGAGCGCAAGAGCACAACCGCTGTCGGCGTTGACGTGCCGATGAACGTGTTGGAGCGGGAGTTACACGCCATCACGGCAGCAATAGTGAACAATAACGACTTCGGCGTGACCACACCGCTCGGGTATGCCGGACTGACATCAATCTCAGCCATTCGCCTTGCCGTACAGGTCAACAAGCGTTACGGTGTCGCGCTTGATGCCAAGTCGTTGGTCAAGACGGGCACGCTGCAATCCATCGAGAACACGGTGCTGCAACACTTGCTTTCAAGTGATGACAACAGACGTGTCGAGACAAAGCGCGATGAGAAAATCACGACAGTCCCGCTTTCTTACGCCCAAACCGGTGTCTACTTCGAGTGCTTGAAAAATCCGCTATCTACGATTTACAACATTCCTTATCGGCTCACCTACCCCGGCGACATCAGCGCCGAAGCGCTTGCACGCGCTGTCAGACAAGTTGCCGGGTGTCACCCCGAGTTGCACGTTCACTTCACGACTGTCGGCGACACGGTGATGCAAACCGTCGATGATGCGGCTCCGCTCCAAGTGACAACAAGCAGCATGAGCGACGAGGCTCTAAACGAATACAAGAGGGAATTTGTCCGACCGTTCAACCTCGCCAAAGCGCCACTGTACCGATTTGAAATTGTCACCACACCAACCGGTGTTCACTTGTTGCTCGATGTTCATCATCTGTTGTTCGACGGCGGTTCTGCCGACCTGTTCATCAACGAAGTGAATGCTGTGTTGGAAGGTGGCGACGTCAAGCCCGAGCAGTACACTTACGCCGACTTCGTCACCGATCAACAGGTCGCGGCGAGTGGCGAAGCATTCGCTGACTCCGGGCAATTCTTTGCCGAACGTTTGGCGGGCTGTGAAGGAGCAACCGAAATTGCCGCCGACCTGCCCAAGAGCGACACTGCCGGCTATATAGGTGAAGCGGTGTGTGCCGTTGACCACGACAAGATTGCCGAACATTGTCGTCACGGCAAAGCCACGCCGGCACATCTGTTCCTCGCCGCCGTGGCTTACGTTGCGGCGCGACACACCAATAGTCGCGAAGCATACTTGTGTACCGTGAGTAGCGGACGTTCCAATCTCAAGATAGCCGACACGGTGGGCATGTTTGTCAACACCCTGCCACTCGCCGTGAACATCGGCGACACCACCGTAGCCGAATATATCGACAGTGTCAGCGAGACGTTTGACGAGACATTGACCCACGAGGACTACCCCTTTGCTCGCATTGCCGCCGACTATAACTTCAAGCCCGCTATTGCCTTTGCCTATCAAGTGGGCGTGTTGTCACGATATACACTCGGCGAGGTTGAGGTGCAACAGGAGTTGCTCGAACTGAATGTGCCCAAGTTCAAGATTAACATCAAGATTGAAACACGTGGCGTGGTTGTGCAATATGACGACTCGTTATACAGTGCCCGCCTCGCACAGTCGCTTGCCGAGAGCATTGTCGCCGTGGTCGAACGGTTAATGTCATCACCCGAAGCACGGGTACGCTCGTTATCTATTGTCAGCAAGAGCCAATCCGACGAGTTGTCGCGACTGCGCACCGTCGCTACCGGAGACGCACCGTTCAAGTTGTTCCACGAGTGCATCGGTCACTATGCCGAAACTCAACCCGAACATGAGGCACTCGTCGCTTGTGATGCCCGTTACACTTACGCCGAGATGAACCGCGTGACCGACAATATCGCCGCTGCCCTCGCCGGGCAGGGTGTGCGACCTCGCGACCGCGTGGCGTTGTTGTTGCCACGCACGAGCCGTCTGATACTTGCGCTTTTCGGCACGCTCAA
Organism: uncultured Porphyromonadaceae bacterium; assembly: GCA_937901905.1. Classification (GTDB taxonomy): domain Bacteria; phylum Bacteroidota; class Bacteroidia; order Bacteroidales; family Muribaculaceae; genus Sodaliphilus. The sequence goes on from CALDIF010000052.1 coordinate 10,580, forward strand.
AGCCGGTGCGGCTTATATCCCCTGTGACCCCGAGTATCCTGCCGAGCGTGTCAAACTGATCTTGGAAGACAGCGAGGCTCGCTTCATCATAACCACTGCCGACCGCATCACTTCATTGCCCGAGGGCAAGGCTATCGATGTGGAGCGACTCATGGCGACAGATTGTGAGTACACAGCACCCGAGATAACACCCGACGACCTCGCTTACCTGATTTACACCAGCGGCTCGACCGGTCGTCCCAAGGGGGTGATGCTTCGTCATGAGGGCATTTGCAACTACTTGTACGGTCACCCTTCCAACGCGTTTGCCAACGCCGTTCTCACCGATGCGACACGCATCTTGAGCGTCACCACGATTTCGTTCGACGCGGCGTTACAGGACATCGGCATGGCTATGTACAACGGCAAGACGCTTGTCGTTGCAACCGAGGAGCAAGCCAACAATCCTCTCGAGTTAGCACGCTTGATAACCGAGCAACACATCGACATGGTGTCGGGCACGCCCTCACGCTGGCTCACATGGCTCACCGGCGACGACTTCAACCGCGCCATCGCCCGCATCAAGATTGCTCGCGCCGGTGGCGAGAAGTTCAGCGACAAGTTACTGCAACAATTACGTGAAGTGACTTCGGCACGCATCTTCAACTGCTACGGTCCCACCGAAATCACGGTAGCGTCCAACAACAAGGAATTGACCGTGGCAGCAGTCGTGACCGTCGGCAAACCGCAACTGAACGTGACCGAGTATGTGGTCGATGCCGACGGCAACGAGTTGCCTGTGGGTGTGGTAGGTGAATTGTACATAGGCGGTCGTGGCGTGGCTCGAGGCTACAACAACCTTGACGAGATGACGCGCGAGCGCTTTATCGACTACCGCGGTACTCGCGTGTATCGCAGTGGCGACTACGCCCGTTGGCTGCCCGACGGTGACATTGTCATTCTCGGACGCACCGACCACCAAATCAAGTTGCGCGGACTGCGCATCGAACTCGGCGAAATCGAGAACGTGATGCTCAAGGTTGACGGCATGGACAAGGTGGTAATCATGATTAAGACTTTGGGAGGCAAGGAGCACCTGTGTGCCTATTACACCGCCACACGCGAGATTGCTCCCGACGCACTCAAAGCCGAGATTTCCAAGAGCCTGACACAATATATGGTACCCACGGCTTACCTGCAATTACCGCACATGCCACTCACGCCCAACGGCAAGACCGATGTCAAGGCGTTGCCCGAACCGCAACTCGCCGTCAGCAGTGCCTACGAGCCGCCGGTCAATGATACCGAAAAGACGTTGTGCCGCATCTTCGCCGACATTCTACAAACGGATCGGGTGGGAGCCACCGACAATTTCTTTGAATTGGGTGGCACATCACTTGTTGTGACACGCGTGATTATCGAGGCCGATAAAGCCGGGTTACACGTGGCTTACGGCGACGTGTTCGCCAATCCCACACCGCGAGCGCTGGCACGCCTGCTCGGTGGAGGAGATGACGGTGACAGCACCGACGAGGTGCGCGACTACGACTACACCGACATCAACACCCTCTTGGCGGGAAACACGCTACAAGCCTATCGTCAAGGCGAGTGCCGACCGCTCCACAACGTGTTGCTCACCGGTGCCACAGGTTACCTCGGCATACACATCTTGCGCGAACTCATTGACAGCGATGCCGATAACATCTATTGCCTCGTGCGTGGCAAGACAAGCGAGAAAGCGATGAGCCGCTTGCGCACATTGCTGTTCTATTACTTTGCCGACTCGTTCAAGGACTTGTTCGGCAAGCGGTTGCACATTATTACAGGTGATGTGACCGGCGATTTTGATGCCGGTGCTCCGGTTGATACTGTGTTTAACTGTGCCGCCATCGTCAAGCACTTCAGCGAGGGGACCGAGATTGAAGACGTGAACATCGGTGGTGCTCAACGCTGCGTGGAATACTGTTTGCAACACGGGGCACGCCTCGTACACATTTCAACGGCCAGCACACGCGGTCTGTGGGTAGGCGAGCCACATGACGACGTGTTCACCGAGCAACGTTTCTACATGGGACAGTTCCTCGGCAACAAGTACATTTACTCGAAGTTCATGGCCGAGCGACTCATACTCGATGCAGTGGCTCATCGCGGTCTCGACGCCAAGATAATGCGAGTGGGCAACCTCGCCGCACGCAGCACCGACGGCGAGTTCCAAGCCAACTTCCGGACCAACTCGTTCATGGGGCGCATCAAGGTGTACAGCATGCTCGGCTGCTGCCCCCACGCGATGCGCAACAAGCGAGTGGAGTTCTCACCCATCAACGAGGTGGCACGCGCAATCGTGCTGCTCGCCACCACGCCGGCATCATGCTGCGTGTTCCACCCCTACAACATTCACGGGCAGTTCCTCGGCGACGTGCTCAGCGGATTGACCGGCATCGGCAAAGGTATCCGATTTGTCGAACAGGAGGAATTCGAGCGCGCAATGGAGATAGCGAAAAACGACCCTGCAAAGGCCAAACAGTTATCCAGCCTGCTTGCCTATCAAGACATGGCTCACGGTCAACGTACAACCGATGTGGCACGTGACAACGACTACACCGTTCAAGTGCTCTACCGCTTGGGCTTCGCGTGGTCGCCCACGTCGTGGGACTATGTGGAACGCATGCTCACCGCAATAGGCTCGCTCGGTTTCTTCGATATGGAATGAATGTCATCGTTGACGACAATATCGCCGCTATAGACCCGGCTGTCGCCTTGACCGCAGTGAGCGACGACAGGCGAACAAAAGCCTTGCGCTACTTGCGCGAGGACGATCGTCGCGGTTGTGTCGCCGCCTACTTGTTGCTGCGCGCGGCATGGCACGCCGAGGTCGGTGAGGAACCGCTTCCGCCGGTGGTGTACGACAGTCGGGGCAAGCCGGCTCTTGACGGCCACAACGATATTTACATCAGCCTCAGCCACACCACGGGAGCAGCAGCCGCCGTGGTGGGCTGTGAGCCGGTGGGTGTCGACATCGAGCGCATCACCCTGCCCGAGCGTGATGTGATAGACCACGTCATGAACGAGCGCGAACAAGCCGGAATATACAACGATGCCGACCCGGCTATCGCGTTCACGCGATTGTGGACGATGAAAGAGAGCCTGTTAAAACTCACCGGCGAGGGCTTGCGCAACGATATGCGCACAGTCCTCGCCGATGACGATATTTACCACTTCGACATCAAGCAGATGTCACATCACATCTGCACCGTGTGTTACAGGCGCGAAACTTCGGTCAAAGACCCAAGCCGATGCCTATGGTCCACACATTATCAATTTCGGGACCGCAACCGCTCTTGAAGAGTTTGCAGGGACTGTAACGGGCGTATAACGCAATCTTGTTATAGGCAACACCGACGAGCACATCGGCCGACACCTTGCGTTGACACAACTTATTGGTAGTCGACGAGTAAGTCGTGTTGTTTTCCTTGAAACTGTTGTTGTAAGATGCGTAAAAGTTCCAATTCAACACACCACCCACTGTAATGTGCCACTTCTTGCCGAAACCCTTGGCATAGGTGAGCGGGAATTGTATGGTGTGTAATCTGAGGAGCGACGATGTTTTGGCCGTATTGGGTTCCCACATGTCTATCACCGTTGCACCGCTCAACACGTCGGTATCAAACCGATAATCCTTCTTGAGTGCGTAGGTCTTGTATTGATAACCGGCACCCAACGAGAAACTGTTGCGGTCGCCGAAGGTATATTTCGCTCCGACGACTTGCAACACACCAACTTCCTTGACGAGCGAGCCACAGCCGTTGAAACTGCCGGAGCCCAAACCGAAGTATAGCCCCTTGAAGTCAGCACTCCACGGTGATTGAGGAACTTCCTCCAACTCCTCGTCCTCGAGGTAATCGTCACTCACGTCTACCGTTGCCACATCAACCGCAGCAACCGGCTCGGAGTCGGCAGCCCATGCCGACATACCACACAATGCAGCCAATACTAAAAAAACTTTCTTCATCTTCAATTATTCTATTTACATTAATATTAATACAGTCGGGTTACATTAATACAGTCGGGATTAATACAGTCGGGCAAGGCAACGACCCGCACAACAATTCACTTGACGCGACAAAGGTACTAAATTTATTCGGAAACCGACACTTTTTTTGAAAGAGATTGCTCCGAGTTACCGCTTGTTAATGTTCATCGCAACAGTACTCCCATTACGGTCAATCGTTACTGTTTGAGAAAAATAGACCTATGGGGCAAAAAACTTCATCTTCTCATACACTCATCTCATTAAATAATCGTATATTTGCAATCTAAAGCCAAAACCGTACTACTATGAAGAGATTTATCACATTCGCAACCGTCATCACGACCTTAACACTTGCGGCATTAGCCGTTGACCTGAACGAAGATTTTTTCATACAGCGCAGCCAACTCCTTGACTACGTTGGAGAACAATCATGGACTCTCAAATCGACAGAAACCATCTATGATGCCGGTCGACTGACCGAGTCGCTCAACATAGATAACATTGATGCATATCTTGACGGTACTCGCCTATCCGACAAAGCCACACTGACTTTCTTGATTAACAAGGAAACTATGGCATTAATGGTTATGGCATCGACCGAACACGACGTTTTGTTCGAGCACATTTTCAACTCGGCGATGGAGCCCACCGTGTTTGCCTTCGATATTGGAAACGTCAGCGAGTTATCCCTTGCCGCGATAAGTTCCGACGGCACCAAGACGTGGATAAGTTTCGCCAACCCGTTGTCGGGCGATGACATGGTGCGCTTTGCCGTCCATGAGCCGTATAACCTTGCCGACGTGAATGCGGCGACCCTACGCTTGTCGCCGGATCAGTTCAACATCGTGTCTGCATACATGAACGAGTTGAGCGAGCACAACTTTATCAACTCTATGCCCTATGCCCCAATTCAGTACTGACGCCCCCCCACGAGTTCTTCAACACTTGTTGATGTTTGGCACGGAATTCCAACGATAAGACCGACACATGGCAATACCTTTATCCATCACAAGAAGAGTCATCATATCGATTGTCACACTGCTGATTGTAAGCCTTGGTGCATCGGAAACATTCGGGCGAGTCGGACATGGTGTCATTCCCCCAGCCCCCGATTATAATGACTCTACACAGTGGTATGTACGGGATCGCCATGCCGATGCCGACATTTTCTACGTCATCTCGACCGAAACGGGCGACTATCGCTCGCACGATGGCATCACTTGTCACTATGCCGACACCTATAACGACAGTGTTCGCCCGGCACTACATGACGAGATGACGGGGGTGGAGAGCCTGTTGAGTGGCGAACTCAATTATTATTCTCCCTACTACCGCCAGTGCTCTTTACAAACTTTCGCCTCCGACAGTTTGTCGGTCGAACGACTTCCGTTGGCATTGAGCGATGTCCGCAGGGCATTCAACCGCTATATCAAGCAACTCAATCAAGACCGCCCGTTTATCCTCGCGGGATACAGCCAGGGAGCCATGGCTGTGCTGCAACTGTTGCAAGAGATGGATAGTCTCACCTACAAGCGTATGATTGCAGCCTACGCGATAGGGGTCAATATACCGCAGTCGCTCATTGATAACTGTGATTTTATAGTGCCGGCAACCGGTGCCGACGACACGGGAGTGACAATTTGTTACAACTCGGTTAGAGACCCCGAGCGTGTCATTCATCTATTGGGTGACAACAATGCAGTGGCAATCAATCCTGTGAATTGGCGTACCGACTCGACACCTGCCACACTGGTAACAGTCCCCTCGCCGATAATTCCCGAAATGGATCAGACTGCCGACACACTCACCGTGAGCCTTGACCCGACAACACATTTGCTATTGGTGAAGGGTTTTACCGGCACCGATTATGTACTTCCCGTTATCGGTAAAGACGGCAACTATCATTCTCGCGAGATTTGGCTTTATCGCAAGCAACTGCGAGACAACATTGAAAAGCGAACAAGAGTTTTCCTGCCCGGTCGTTGATATAACTTGGGGGGCTTTGTCTGTTTGACAACCGATACAACTCCATAATCATGCGATTTTTTGATTGCTCAAAGGTACATTTTTTGACCTGAATGAGACAGTAAACGAGATTTGACTCACAAGAGTTTGCAAGTATTCGGGGAAAGTGTTACCTTTGTACCTGTAAATTGTTTTTCACTAAGGTAGCAACTTTCTACCTTAACACCGATTCCTCATATTTCTTTTTCTCATATTTATTTTTATTCGGGACAATATTGCGAATAAGTCCCAAAACCAATACAATAATGAAGCGGACAATACTTACTTTTACGGTGGCAGTGCTGGCAGTGTTCGGTGTCCGAGCACTCTCATTCAGCGTGGGCAACTACAAATACTACACCACCGGCGACACCGAGGTGACTGTGGACGGTTTCAGCGCCGGCGCGCCCAACGGCAAGAACTACGTGGACTTCCCGGGAATGGTGACCTACGGCGGCAAGACCTATTATGTGACGACGGTGGGCAGTTACGCGTTTGCCTACAATGTCAACATCGAGGAGGCTGTCATTCCCTACGGCGTAACCGAGATTGAGGAGAATGCCTTTGCCGGTTGTACCAATCTCGATGTCGTGCGTCTGCCCGGCACGATGGAGCGGCTGCAGAGCGACTGCTTCAACGGCTGCACGGCGGGACTGTATGTCTATTGCACCGCCGACACTCCGCCCGTGTGCGTCGACGGACCGTTCGACGGGGCAAAACTGCTACGCCTGATTGTGCGCCGCGACGAACCCGTCAAGGAGATTCCCGATACCTACAAGGCGGCCACCGGCTGGAAAGACTTCCCGCAGGTCGACACCAAGACCAACGCCTATGATGTCGTACTCGACGAGGGCAAGACAACGGCGAGTTACTATGTGATCTCCTGGCCTTCAGGCGTGACGCTCAATGGCGTGCTTTACCGAGGCGTGGCCACGCTGGTGGGCGGCGGTACGGCCTGCAAGGTGGCCGACAAGGTGACACTCAACGGCGAGGACTACGTGGTGCGCGAGATCGGGGAGAACGCCTTCAGCAAGAGCGGCAGCGTGAACAGCGGCATCAAGACAATCTCCGGTTGCAAGAATGTGAAGACGGTCTATGGTTCGGCTTTCGAGGGCAGTTCACTCGAGAGTGCCTCATTCCCGATTCTCGAGACCATATTCGACAAAGCCTTCAAGAATTGCACGGCGCTCACGACAATCGACCTCGACACCTACGGTCCGCTGGAGGCAATCGGCAGCGAGGCGTTTTCAGGTTGCACCTCGCTCACAAGTTTCGTCATGCCACGCGGCGGTCGTCTTTTGTCGATTTATGATAAGGCGTTCTACGGCTGCTCCTCGCTCAACTATGTCGTACTGTACCGCAACACGTCCTCGCTCGGCGACATGGCGTTCGCCAACTGCACGTCGCTCGCCAACGTCAGCGTCCACACCTCGCCCGTTAGCCTGGGCAGCAACGTGTTCAAGAACACCGCCTCAAAGCGCTACCTCCACGTGCCTCCCTCCTTTATCAACGACTACTCCGGCAAGGCGCAGTGGAAAGATTTCACGGCGGTTTACGGCAACCTGGACAAGGTTTACTTCAATGGCAAGCTATTCGATCAACCGAAGTATACCGACAATTATCTCGACACCGATATTGAAGGCGTTTTTTTTGACCCCGAGACAATGATTGTCCTTCTCAAGGACGCCTACGTTGACATCTCGTCGAGCTCCGAGCCGCTGATCAGAACCGAATGTCCCGACCTCACCATACGGCTCAAGGGCACTAACGTGGTGAACTGCCGCGGCTTCGTCAAGGCCGTGAGCGGCACCAACCCCACCTACGGCAATGTCACCATCCTCGGGAAGTATTTTGACAGCGATGACGGCAAGCTACTCCTCGGCAGCACCAATAACTACACCTTTGACTTCCACGAGGGCGGCAGCCTCACCATCAAGGACGTGTCCTACATGTTTGAGCAGAACGCCAACTGCGCGTCGTTCTACGGCAACAGCACGCTCAGCAGTGTGCTGACCATCAACAACAGTTCGGGACAGTTCGAGCGCAGGGACCGCAAGGGCAACGTGCTCGCCCGCATGAAGTTGGCTCTGGAGGAGACCGCACTCACCAACTGCACCTACAGTGCCTCGGCGACACAATATGGTGCCGACGAGGGTGTGGTGAAGTTCGAGACGCTGACGACGTCATTCGGCGGCGACCTCTATATCGCGGGTACCAAGGTGACGAACCTGAACCGCGCCAAGGATGCCATCGTCAAGGGCGTGAGCGTGGGCACTGACGGCACGGTGACGCTCGACAACGTGAACTACAGCAGCAGCTCGGCGACGTTCATCAAGACCGGTCTGAAAATCCAAAATATCGTCCTGCTTGGTGACAACACGGTGAACGCGAGTGTCTTCCTGCGCGCCGAGAACAGCAGCGTCATCATCGAGGGCGGCGGCACCGCCACGTTGTCGACCACCGGCACCAACTCCGGCGTGGCGAATTTCTACTTCGTCAACAGTGACTATTCCTGCCGCATCAGCAATGTGAAGAAGTTCTACAACGCCGCCGCGCAATACCCCTTCCTGGGCAAGTCGGGCAAGACGAACCTCTACATAATTAACAGTAGCGGCGAGTTCAAGCGCACCGGCTCGGGCAACATCGCCATCGCCCAGATCAAGCAACTGGTGCTCACCGACACACGCCTTACCAACTGCACCTACAGCGAGACCGCCACACAGTACGGCAACAACGGCTCGGTGCAGTTCGAGAGTACCAAGGACACCGGCGAACCCGAGGTGGAAACCATCACCGTGGGTGGGAATGGTGCCAAATACGATGTGAACGGCGATGAGCGTATCAATGTTGCTGATGTGAACTATGTACTCAAACTTATCTTGGCAGAGCAATACGAGAGTCAAGCGGATGTCAACAACGACAATAGCGTCAACGTCGCCGACGTGAACTCTATCCTTGCCGAAATTTTATCGCCATCGGGCAGCAGTGTGAGTTTCAAGATGGTGCAAGTCAAGGGTGGCACATTCATGATGGGTGCCGACGATAGCGATAGCAATGCGCGTGATGCCGAGAAACCGCGCCATCAAGTGACATTGAGCGACTACCGGATCGGCGAGTTGGAGGTGACCGAAGGACTGTGGAAAGCCGTCATGGGCACAAACCCGAGCAAGAACGTCAAGGGCGATGACTACCCTGTCGAGAACGTCACATGGGAACAGTGCAACGAGTTTATTACCAAGTTGAACAAGATGACAGGTCAAACGTTCCGTCTGCCCACCGAGGCAGAGTGGGAATACGCGGCGCGCGGAGGCAGCAAGAGCAAGGGCTACATCTATGCCGGTGGCGACACCGCCGATGATGTGGCTTGGAATCCCGGCAACAGTGACGGCGCAAAACACCCTGTTCGCCAAAAGACTGCCAACGAACTGGGTCTGTACGACATGAGCGGAAATGTGTTAGAGTGGGTATATGACACCAAGGGCGACTACCCGAGTACCGCGGTGACCGACCCGACCGGTCCCGGCACGGTGACCGATGCGAGCCGCCACATACAGCGCGGTGGCAGTTGGTACTACAACGTGTCGTTCTGCCGATCGACGGCCCGCGTGTTCGCTCCGGCAACATCGGGCTACAACGACTGCGGTCTGCGCTTGGTCAAGTGAAACACTCCTCTTAATCCGTCAGGTAAAGAAAAGACGAAAATGAAAACGCTCATTACGTTGGCATCAGCCGCTACTGCAGCATTGTCGATAGGCTCATGGTCATGCGCCAAGTCACCGCCCAATCATGTCACATCCCCGACCGAATTTGATGAATCTCGCGTGAATACCGCCATCACGGATGACGACAGCGTCATAGAGTTCTACTACACCCGCCGTGTCACCCGGGAGGGACAGATGTTTTTTGAGGAAGGTTCGTGGAGCAAGACTGACGACATGATTGCCTTCTACTACAGCCGACCGGGCACATTCACAGGCATGAAGTTCTATAATGTTGACGGGCAGACAATTCTCGATAGCCTCACGAGCGCGCTGCGCGACATGGCACTACAGGATTATCCGTTTGAGCCGGCAAAAAAATGGGAAGGCAACAACGATTGTTGGACGCTACACATCAAGTTGCTATCGGGAGTTGAACTGTGCGTGGCACGAGCCAATGAGACACCACGCGACACACTCGACACGGCACTATCAACACTCGTCAACCGCCTTATTGACCGCCAGTTGGAGATTAACGAGACCGATTCAATCGAGAGTGATTACAGTTATTACCAATACAAACCTGACGGGAGTTTGTCTCAACGCATCGACTACATGAGCGACGGCACCGTACTCGGCGGCTACAACCCGGACGACCCCTTGAGCAGTTACTGACCTACCCCGGAATAGATGAGTGTGCCACCCATCTATTCCGGATTGTGCTCCACCGCTCAGTCATTGTAGTTTTGCACCGACACATCGCAAAATCAATGCGAGTTTAGTGAAAAGTCAAGTTTACTTGAACTTTTCACTAAACGCAGCCTGATTTATCAAAAACCACATTCTCATGATTGACGCGAATCAAATCACAACTCTCGTTTCGGCTTTCCGTGTCGAGACCGAGAACTCTGCGATAAAGCGAGCGCAATTTTGGACTTGTTAAAGAATTGCCGGGCGGCAGGTGCTTTAGTAGTGGAAATATCGTTTCAGGTAATACAATAGCACATTATTTCTTGTCTTACCTTTATATTATAAGCATCAAATAAAAGTCATTATAATCGGTTGAAAACAACCAATTCTAACCTCATTGCCCGAAACGAACATCATGTCACGTTCTTTGTCAGTTCAAGAATGATTTGTAACTTTGTCGTTGTAACAATAAAAAAGTTAGTATTATTCACCTTTAAAAATTTTGATAATGAAACGAGTAGACTTACATTTTGCTCAGAGTGCGCAAGGCTTCATGAAAGTTCAGGCTGAGGCGGGAACTGCTTGTGGCAGCGCATGTGGAACGAACGACAAGCCGGCAGAGGAGAAACCCGCTGCTTGCGGCAGCGCTTGCGGTGCAGCCGACAAGCCGGCAGAGGAGAAACCCACTGCTTGCGGCAGCGCTTGCGGTGCAGCCGACAAGTAAACCGCGCACGATGGACTACTTCGCATTTCAGTGGCATATCACTGACGAATGCGACCAACGTTGTAAGCACTGCTACATCTTCTCATCGCCCAACCGCCCCGAGATGGTGGAGATGCCGTGGGAAAGGCTTGTGGCGGTGCTTGCAAATGTTGAACGGATGTGTGGGCGTATGAGGCGGTTGCCTTACCTGTATATCACGGGGGGCGACCCCATTCTTCATAGCCGCTTTTGGGATTTTCTGGAATTGGTGCACTCGCACGACATCCCATTCACTATAATGGGCAATCCGTTCCACCTCACCGATGAGGTGTGCCGTCGCTTGCACGCCCTCGGTTGCCGCAAATATCAGTTGAGCATTGACGGCATGCGCGAGACACACGACGGTTTCCGCAAGCCCGGTTCCTTTGACCGCACGCTTTATGCCATCGAGACCTTGCACCGAGCCAATCTGCATTGCGCCGTGATGGCGACAGTTTCAGGGACGAACATTGACGAAATCCCTGACATTATCGACCTTGTTGTGGAGCGCAAAGTAGACATCTTCGCCTTTGGGCGTTACTGCCCCACGAGTGCCGACAAGGCATTGCCGGACAAGGGTTGGCACATCACCCCCGAGGACTATCGTGCGTTGTTGGAGCGTTGCTGGGAAAAGTTTGAAAAATACAAGGATAGCAATACCACTTTCAACCTCAAAGACCACTTGTGGACGCTGTTTCTCTATGAGAAAGGGATTTTCAAAATTCCGAACGGACTTGCCGATAATACAATATATAGCGGTTGCAACTGCGCCCACTGCCACTTCACCATTACCGCCGAGGGGCGGTTGATGGCTTGCCGCCGCTTTGAGAGTTATGTGGGCACTGTCAATGAAGACCTGCACGAGGTGTTTAATGGCGAGCGCATGGAGCAATACCGCAAGCATGAGAGTTTCGAGAAATGCAAGCAGTGCGAATTGCTGCGCTTCTGCCGAGGTTGCCCTGCGGTGGCATTCGGTTACACAGGCAACTTCTACGCCCCCGACCCCCAATGTTGGAAACAAGTTGAATGACAATGAAAGCGATCGTGATAAACGGCTGTTGCAGTGCCGAACAACTGCAAGTGAGCGACATCCCGATTCCGCAAATCAAACCCGACCGGGTGCTTGTGAAAATCTATGCTGCCGGGTTGAATCATAGCGAAGCGTTGTTGCGAACACATGAGGCCGATAACGACTACATCAACACGCCCATCGTGCCCGGAATCGAATGTGTGGGCGAGATTGCCGACGCAAGTGACAGCCACTTCGCCGCGGGCGACCGCGTGATAGCCCTCATGGGAGGCATGGGGCGCTCGTTTAACGGCAGTTATGCCGAGTACGCCCTGTTGCCTACAAAGAACGTGTTCAAGGTGAATACCGCTCTCGATTGGTTCTCGCTTGCCGCCGTGCCCGAAACTTATTACACCGCATTCGGCTCGCTCACCGAGTGCTTGCTACTGCAAGGCGGCGATGTGCTGCTGGTGCGTGGGGCGACGAGCACAGTGGGGCAAGCCGCTATCCAATTGGGCAAGGCTATGGGGGCGACAGTAATTGCCGCCGCAAGGCGCGAGAGTTCGTTTGCCGAATTGACATCAATCGGCGCAGACCGATGCGTGATTGATGACGGACGCATCAGCGAGCAAACCCTGCCTATTCGCCCCAACAAGGTATTGGAACTGGTCGGCCCGAAAACCCTGCGCGATTCATTGCTCACGGTGTCGCGCCCCGGCTATGTGTGCCAGACCGGACTATTGGGCAACGTATTCACCGTACCACAATTCGATGCCATCAAGTATATCCCTAACGGAGTGTTCCTAACCGGCTTTTTCTCCAATTTCCCCTCACAAGCGGTGATTGACCGCTTATTTGAGTTGATTGAGAAAGCCCATATCTCACCGCTCTATAAACGCGTCTTCACTCTTGACCAAATTGTCGAGGCACACACGTTGCTTGAGAAAGGCGGTGCCGGCGGTAAAATTATCTTGAAAATACGATAAAACCATGTTCAAAAGAACTCTAACAGATCCGGTTTTTCCGAATTGTCCCATCCGCAACGTGTTGTCGCGCATCAGCGACCGATGGACAATCCTTATCATGCTCACACTCGATAGTGATGATAAACCGAAGCGATATACCGACCTGCTGACAAGCATTCCCGACATCTCGCAGAAGATGCTCACTGTGGCACTGCGCAACCTCGAAGCCGACGGCCTTGTCAAGCGGCAAGCATACGCCGAAATCCCACCTCGTGTGGAATACAGCCTTACCGAACGTGCAAAGACGCTGTTGCCTCACATCAACAACCTCGTGAACTGGGCTACCGAAAACCTTGACGATATCCTCAAAGACCGTCAAACTTTCGCCGAGAAGAAATAGTCACCGATAATTGTAACAAGCGAAACCACTTTACAAACGAAGTGGCTTCGCTTTTTGCCTTCTTGCGGATAACTTTGGCAAATTGTAACTGCGTTACAAAAACTTTTGCATCTTTGCTATCTATTAACGGCGTTTTTCGCCCTTTACTTCCGGTTAAACAAACCGACGGACGCAACATGACGCGATACTCCGAATTGCCGGTCGAAGCCATCAACTTCATTATCAACGTCAAGCAGGAAAGCGACATCGACAGTTTCCTCGGCGGCGTGCAAGGCTCGCTTTTCGCCGAGCCCGTCACCGGGCTTGACGATTTCGAACTGATTTGTCTCCTTGTTATCAAATAACCTGTAACACAATAAGATATGCAAGATAAACCTCAAATTTAAGCGAGATTTAAGTGATAATTAAGGGGACTTCTATAAATTAAATATTTGGTAGTCAGAGAAATAATTCGTAAA